>JADGPX010000188.1 GCA_017882215.1 Chitinophagaceae bacterium
ATGGAAATAATACATGTAAGCGCAGAATGTTATCCTTATGCCAAAGCAGGTGGTTTGGGAGATGTGATAGGTGCATTGCCAAAATATCAAAATAAACTTGGGCATATTGCAAAGGTTGTAGTACCAATGTATCGCACTAAATTTTTGTATGAGAATGAATTTGAGGTGGTGCATAAAGGCGGCTTTGGAATGGCTCATTATTGGTTCAATTATACTGTTATAAAAGAATCAACCAATCAACTTGGCTTTGATCTTTATCTTGTTGATATTTTTAATTTACTTGATCGGGAAAAAATTTATGGTTATGATGATGATACGGAACGCTTCACTGCTTTTCAGATAGCAGTGGTAGATTGGATTAGTAAATGGGAACATATGCCTGATATAATTCATGTGCATGATCATCATGCTGCTTTAATTCCTTTTATGATGCAGAATTGTTTTGCGTACAGTCATCTTTCATCTATACCAACTGTTCTTACTATTCACAACGCTCAATACCAGGGATGGATGAGTTGGGATAAATCGAATTACCTGCCTGAATGGGATAAATGGAAATGGGGATTGCTGGAATGGGATAAAACAATTAATTCATTAGCATCAGGAGTTCGCTGCTCATCAAAAGTTACAACAGTTAGTCCTGGCTATTTGAATGAATTAAAATATAATGCCAATGGTTTGGAAATGCTTTTTGAATATGAAAAGGGAAAATGTGTTGGCATATTAAATGGTATAGATGAAGAAGTTTGGGATCCTGCAACTGATACATACATTGAAACCCAATACAGTGTTGATGATGCAGATGTTGGCAAGGCTGTTAATAAAAAGATATTATGCGATCAATTTGGATTGGATGAAAAGAAGCCCCTTATAATTTTTATTGGAAGATTAGTTGGTGAGAAAGCTGCTGATCTGTTGCCGCAAGCCATTTCTGATTCTTTATATTATATTAATAGTGAAATGAATTTTCTAATTTTAGGGAGTGGAGATCCTATTGTAGAAAATCAATTACAACAATTGAATGGTCAGTTTATGGGATATTATAATTCACAAATAGGCTACAATGAAAAGCTTGCTCACCAAATGTATGCAGGTGCAGACTTTTTATTAATGCCCAGCAGGGTAGAGCCTTGCGGTTTAAACCAAATGTATGCTATGCGTTATGGAACAATACCAATGGTTCGTAATACAGGCGGATTAAAAGATACTGTAAAAGATATTGGAGATGATGGTGGCTATGGTATTTGTTTTAACCAGGCAAGTGTAGGAGATATAACTCATTCAGTTTATCGTGCAGTGGAACTATATAAAGATCAGGAACGTATCAATGAAATAAGAAAACAAATAATGCAGATAGATCATAGCTGGGAAAATAGCGCAGGGAAATATATCGGGATATATCAAACTCTTTAAAATATTTTTTATGACAATCCGCAATTCAATAATCTCAGTAATTCTTGGCGGTGGAGCCGGCAAGAGGTTATATCCCCTAACAGCTGCAAGAAGCAAGCCCGCAGTGCCTATTGCAGGTAAGTACAGGTTGGTGGATATTCCTATTTCTAATTGCATTAACTCAAACATTAACCGGATGTTTGTATTAACGCAATACAATTCCGCTTCGCTTAACAGGCATATAAAAAATACCTACCAGTTCAGTGCATTCAGCAGTGGCTTTGTGGATATACTTGCTGCCGAGCAAACGCCGGATAATCCAACATGGTTTCAGGGAACGGCAGATGCAGTAAGGCAATCGGTAAGGCATTTTGAAAGATATGATTTTGACTATGTACTTATTTTATCAGGCGATCAGTTATATCAAATGGACTTTTTTGATATGGTTGAATTTCATAAAAAATCCGGGTCTGATATCTCTATAGCAACAATACCTGTTACAGAAAGAGAAGCTCCGGAATTTGGAATTTTAAAGGCCAATGAAAAGCATGAGATCACATCCTTTATTGAAAAACCAAAAAAAGAAATGTTGCCCGACTGGATAAGTGATACAGGAAATGAAATGAAGGATCAGGGCAAATTATATCTTGCTTCTATGGGAATTTATATTTTCAATCGTAAATTATTATTTGATCTGCTGTTGGAAGAACATAAAACTGCAACAGATTTTGGTAAAGAAATTATTCCTGCTTCCATCAGCAAATACAAGGTAGCCAGTTTTCAATATGATGGTTACTGGACAGATATAGGAAACATTCATTCTTTTTTTGAGGCAAATCTTTCTCTCACGCTGGAATTACCGCCTTTCAATTTATTTGATAATAATAAAATAGTTTACAGCCGGCCAAGAATGTTGCCTCCTGCAAAGATCAGCGGTACGGTGATAGAACAAACCATCTTTGCGGAAGGATGTATAATTAATGCATCCCGGCTGGAAAGCTCTGTGATAGGGATAAGAACCCGTATTGGAGCAGGTACAGAAATAGTAAGCAGTTATATTATGGGAAGCGATTATTATGAAACACTGCAGGAAATAAAGTATGATATGGAAAGGAAAATTCCTAAAATTGGCATAGGCGATAACTGCTATATTAAAAATGCAATAGTTGATAAAAACTGCCGCATAGGCGATAACGTTAAAATAAATGGCGGCACACATTTGCCCGACAGTGATCATTCATTATACACCGTAAAAGACGGAATTGTAGTGGTTAAAAAAGGCTCAGTGATACCTGATGGATTTGTTATTGGGTAAAGCCGTTTGGCAGTGCTATAACAATGTCGTCCATTCAAACCTGCTTTTTTGTTGTTTCACTTCATTGGCATCATCGCCTTCACTATACCAATCCTTGGTGCGTTCATCTATAGTGGATTTTAAATTTTTCATGGTATAGTTCTTTTTAACTGCAACAGGTTTAATTATACTTTCATCTACTTTATTTACCATAACTTTTGTTGCTATCCATGAGGTGTATAAACGTGGAATAGTTACACCCAGTATCATTCCTGGTAAACCATTGATGGAACATGGTCCTCCTGAAATCATTATTTCATCTGTATAAAAAGCAAATACATATACACTATCAAATATTTTTGCAACTGCTTTTCTGCAATTAAACCCGGCTATTACCCGGTTTTCATTGGTCAGCTTCCATTGCAAGGTTGGCATAGTATCTTCTACATTAAAATTAGAGCCATATACATTTTTCTGCATATTGAATTTGCCGGTGTTATGGTCAAAGTACCAAACATTTTCTTCATCACTTTTTCTTAAAAATTCCGGCATTTTAGGACCAGCATCCCAATGATCAAATTTGTAAACACTTTTATTATTAGCAAAAGTAAAATTGTAATATCCGGTTTTAAATGTTGGCAAACTCTCTTTCAACATTTCTTCAAATGTATTGTTGCCCATGGTTTTTTTGATATTCGCCTTTACCTCGTATTCAATAGTTGCCTTACTGATAAATTGTTGCGCATTTAAATTTGTAAATGATACTATTGTAAATGCCAATAAATAAATTCGCTTCCGCATAAAAATTATTTTAAAATTATTTTGTTACAGGTGGTTTTACTGAAGATTTATTTTTAAAGTCCCAGGTAAATCCAACAAGGAAATATCTTTTCAACCTGTCGTTAATTACCTCGCTATAGGTGTTACTGTAAAAATTTCTGTCGATGCCTACATTTTGATTTAATATATCTCTTACTGTAATGTACGCAGTAAACTCATCCTTCTTAAAAGTTCGTTGCAGACGTGCATTCACGATGTGTGTATTAAGATCAGTAGTAATTTGCTGTGTTTTTTGTCTATAATCAAATTGGTAATCTGAGATGACAGACCAAACTTTTTTAATATAAATAGTTGCATCTACATTAACGGTATTCGTGATATAATGAATCGTGGTACTATTTTGAGAGGTTGTATTAGTATTATAAGAAATGCCATTTCTTATATCAACATCATACTTTTTTTCTTTGGATTTTGAAACTCCAAAATTAAAGCTTGGTGTAAATGTCTTAGCAAAACTTTGTTTGCCATTTATTACTTCTGCATTTTTATTGTACGAGAATTGTGGGCCAAAATAAATTCGCGTATCCAGTTTTTTAATTTTAAATCCTGTACCGCCATAAAAATTCATGGAAATATTTCCATTGGTATTAATAGGCTGTGAAACAGTTTTTCCTGAATCAAGATAAGTAGTACGGTTATAAGTTATTTGATTACTTGTAGCTCTTACATAAAATGATTCATAGCTGTAAATATCTTTAATAAAATTATACCCGTTATGCGATATACTAATTGAATTCGCAAAAGAAGGTTTTAGATCAGGGTTACCAATTATTTGATTAAAATAATCATTGTTGTTGCGCAATGGCTGTAATTGGTTTACTGTTGGCTGCGTGGTGTTTCCATTGTAATAAATCCTTAGACTATGGTTTGATTTATAAGTGTAAACAATATTTGCTGTCGGATAAGAGTTTACATAATTTCTTTTGTAGTCTTTATTAAATGTAATATCCCTCAGGTCAAAATTGGTAAAGCCGAAACCTGCGCCCACATTCATTTTCAATTTTTTATTAGCAAAATTTATTTTGGCAGAAGGAATGCTCTGAATAATATTTTGCCTGAACTGGTTGGTTAGTGAATCAACTGCAAAATCATATTTTCCTGATGCAGGCGTATAGCTATACGTTACCTGGTCATTGTTGCCGTGATTGATGGCAAGTTGGTAACCAAGTTCCAAAGAATAGTATTTGCTTAAAGGTTCTGTGTAAGTAAATTTTGTCGACAAGTTTTTAGTAGCCATATCATAATCCTTCATTTGATTGGTTAGCTGGTGAGTAGAAAGTAGGCCTTGATTATATGCCTTGTTATCCGAATTAAGAAAATTTTTTCCTGTTGTACTTAGTGTGTTCCAGTCAGCAGTTACAGACAATGTTCTTCGCAGTTTTTTAAACCTGTGTTTAAAAATTAAGTTGCCGCTTATTGCATTTTTATCGTTGTTGGTTTGTAAGGTTCTGTTGCTGCTGTTCTTTAAAGTTCCTGTGTTGCCTGTGCTTACAGCATTTCGTATTTCCTCACTGTTGGTGTGATAAAAATTTGCATTCGCTGTAACTTTAAAACTGTTCATCGAATCCATCTTTATATCAATGCTTGCTCTGTTCTTTATGTTATACCTATTGATGTTTGTTGATACATCTGAATTTTCGTTGATAACAGAATCACCAATTTGCGTTTGTGTAAAACCTAGTTTATGATTTATATAATTCTGGTTATTATATTTTGGGGAAAAATTAAAAGTGTATTTATCATTCCATTTATTACTATACTGTGCTCCTGCATTTAAACTTCTTAAATATCCATTGCGGGTATCCAGATAAGGTTCATCATCAGAAGTGCCGTTATAGGAAAAATTTAGTTCTCCATTATCATCCACGGACATATTAAAGTTGTCACTGCCGCTACCATATTTTTGTTCATCTTGCCAGCTAATCCCATCCTGTCCTGTGTTTCCGCCTAATAAAAAACCCGAGAATTTTCTCTTGCCTTTAAAAGTACTGAACATCAAATTATTTTTATACCGCGGATCAAGGCCTTTTATCAAACCACCTGCAGCATCTATCTTACCAAAATATCCTGTCTTTTTATCTTCCTTTAATTTCAGGTTAATTGTTTTTTGTGTTTTACCATCATCAATTCCGGTAAACTCTGACTGGTCACTTTTTTTATCAAACACCTGTACTTCTTTTACAGCATCGGCCCTAAGATTTTTTACCGCCATGCCGGGATCATCTCCAAAAAATTCTTCTCCGTCAACCAAAACTTTTTGTACTGTTTCTCCCATGGCTTTTATTTTTCCATCCTTATCAACCTGTATTCCCGGCAATTTTTTCAATAATTCTTCTACATTAGCATTGGCGCTTACTTTAAAACTATCAGCAGTGTAAACAGTAGTGTCGCCCTTAATTTTAATCGGGCTGCCGGTTTTTATAATTACTTCCTGTAATAATTTAGCTTTAGAGATAAGTGCAAATGGCGAAAAC
>JADGPX010000189.1 GCA_017882215.1 Chitinophagaceae bacterium
CCTGTGCAGCAAAAATTTCCTGAAAAAATATTTAATGTAATTCATGCAAATGCTATCGACTATAAAATTGAAAAAGATACAAATGTGTTTTTCTTCTTTAACCCTTTTGATGAAGTTGTAATGCTTGCTGTGGCAAAAAATATTTTACAATCTTTAAAAGAAAATCCACGGGAAGTTTATGTTGTTTATTTAAACCCGGTTCATAAAGAAATTTTTATGAGTGCAGGTTTTGAACAAATATATCACTTCGAAAAATTGAAGTATATACAGGCAAGTGTATTTATGAAAGTTGTACAAAGTACGATGTAAGATGTATGACTACATTCTTATAAACTTTCCAAGTCTCCCCTTTCGGGGGGAGACCTGCCTGCCGGACAGGCAGGTTTAGAGAGGGTTAAACTTCTAAAATTATATTGCTCTTTTTTTGTCCCTGCATCATTTCTACGCTTCTGTTTATAAAATTGGTAAGCTCACTGCCTTTCAATAATCCCTGTGAAAGCAAAGCCAGATCAGTTAAATTTCTTACCTGCTTTTGCTGCTTTTCTTTATCATCTTCTCTTAAAATATTTTTATAGACAGGATGATTACCATTAATGGTTAAAGTAACTTCTTCGGGCATGTTGCCATAAAAACTTCCCATGCCGCCGCCATGCTGCGCCATATCTTTCATACGCCTCATAAATTCAGGACGGGTTGCAATTACAGGCGGAGTTTCAGGATTTAATCCTTTTACTTCAACAGACACATGCATTTCAGGAACCTCTACCTTAAATAATTCTTTTAGTTTTGTTTCTTCATCTTTTGATAATACGCTTTCCGCATGTTCCACTTTATCAATAAGATTTTCTGTAATATCGGCATCAACTCTCACAAACTGAACATCCGTCCACTTCATTTCCATATTATTAATAAACGCAGCATCAACAATGGTTTCAAGCTTTACAACTTTATAGCTTCTTTTAATTGCAGCCTGTATATAACTATCCTGCTGAACCGGATCAGTTGTGTACAGCATTACCAATTTTCCATCTTTATTTTTTTGTAATGCTTCCGTTTCCTTTCTATATTCTTCAAGTGTATAAAATTTCTTTTCTGCGGCATCTTCAAATATGTTGAACTTATTTGCTTTCTCTAAAAATTTATCATCAGTCATCATACCATACTTAACAAACAATCCAAGGCTCTCCCACTTTTCTTCAAAAGATTTTCTGTCATTATTAAATATCTCTTCTAATTTATCGGCAACTTTTTTTGTGATGTGAGCATTTATCTTTTTTACATTGGGGTCACCCTGCAAATAACTTCTGCTCACATTTAAAGGAATATCCGGACTGTCAATTACACCATGAAGCAGCATTAAAAATTCAGGGACAATATCCTTTACTTCATCAGTTACAAAAACCTGGTTGCTGTATAATTGAATTTTATCTTTTTGAATTTCGTAACGCTCTTTTATTTTAGGAAAATATAAAATGCCTGTAAGGTTAAAAGGATAATCCACATTCAGATGTATCCAGAACAAAGGCTTTTCTCCGAAGGGATATAATTCCTTATAAAAATTTTCATAATCCTCTGCGGTTAATTCACTAGGTTTTCTTGTCCATGCCGGGTTTGGATTGTTGATCTGCTTGTCTTCTCCAGAGGAGTCCTCACCGACAAACATAATAGGCACAGGCAGGAATTTGCAGAACTTTTCAAGAATAGTTTTAATTCTTTCAGGCTCTAAAAACTCTTTGCTTTCTTCATTTATAAAAAGAATAATATCTGTTCCTCTTTTTTCTTTTTCTGTTTCTTCCAAAGTGTATTCGGGGCTGCCGTCACATTCCCACCTTACAGCTTTTGCATCTTCTCTAAAGCTCTTGGTATAAATTTCAACCTTATCACTCACCATAAAAGAAGAATAAAAACCAAGTCCAAAATGCCCGATAATATTGGCTTCGTTCTTTCCTTTGTATTTTTCTAAAAATTCTTCAGCGCTGCTAAATGCTACCTGGTTTATATATTTATCAACTTCCTCCGCCGTCATACCAACACCTTTGTCAGAAATGGTCAGCGTCTTTTTTTCCTTATCGATCTTTATTTCAATATTGGTATCAGCGATCTCTCCTTTTACTTCTCCGATGGAAGAAAGTGTTTTTAATTTTTGCGTAGCATCTACTGCATTACTTACCAATTCACGAATAAATATTTCATGATCGCTGTATAGAAATTTTTTGATTATTGGGAAAATGTTCTCGGTCTGAACACGAATAGATCCTTTTTGCATATAAATAATTTTGCCATGCAAATTTCAAATAAAGTGCCACATTCAATTTGCTGACAGGTTGGCAAAAAATACATTGCAGTTTTAGCAATTTTATTTACTCTGCCTGAACCGATCCACTGCCTGTCTTGCGAATTTCCGGAGACGATGGATTACCACTGTAATAAATATCACCGCTGCCGGTAACTTTTGCAACTAAGTGCACACTGGCAAACACATGCGCAGTACCACTGCCTCCAACACTGGCAGTTGTATTTTCACTTAATAAATTTTTACATTTCAGATCACCACTGCCACCGATACTGCAATTAAAATCTTTAGTTCTTCCACGTAACGTTATAGTTCCTGATCCGCCAATATCAGCGATAATTGATTGAGCATCGACAAATGCATCAATATCCCCGGAACCAGAAACTTTCAATTCAATCTGATCAGCATCTTTTAAAGTATCTTTTGAAGTAATGCTTCCCGAACCCGACACAAGAATCTTTTTTAAAGAAGGTGCACTTACATAAACTTTTACATGAACATTGTTGTACGAATAATGAGATTTAAAATGCACATCAAGCAATCCATCTTCAACCCTGGTGATTATATAAGGCAAAATATTATCATCAGCTTCAACTTTTACCAATTGGCTTTCGTCATTCATTACTTCAATGTCTATCGAGCCGGAAGTTTTCACACCTTCAAAATGATTTAAGTTTCTTGTTTGCGTTGTGATATTTCCGCTGCCTGTTATTGACTGGCATGAGCAGAAAATAATGGCTGATAAAAATGCAGTTAATAATCTGGTCATAAAATAAATTTATCAATAAAGCTATGAATTAAAACTCTTTATCTTCGCAGCCATGGCAGAAAAAATTTTAATTCTTGATTTTGGTTCGCAATATACCCAGCTGATTGCCCGTGCAGTTAGGGAGGTAAATGTGTATTGCGAAATTATTACAGCCCCACCAAATCCCGATTCATCGGGACAAGCTCTCCCCGAAAGGGAGGCTTATAATGTGAAGGGAATTATTCTTTCCGGATCACCATTTTCTGTAAATGATGATGGCGCTCCAATGGCAGATATAAAAAAACTGTCAGAAAAATTACCGGTATTAGGCATTTGCTATGGCGCACAACTTACAGCAAAAGCTTTTGGAGGTATTGTAGAAAAAAGTGATAAAAGAGAATATGGACGTGCTGTTTTAAAAATTTTACAAAAAAATAAATTATTAAAAGATGTTTCTGAAACTTCAAATGTTTGGATGAGTCATTCAGACACAATAAAGAAACTTCCTGATGGATTTGAAATATTAGGCACCACAGAAAGTATTCCTGTAGCTGCTTTTAAAACTACAAACTCAAATCATAAAACAATTTATGGCTTGCAGTTTCATCCCGAGGTTTATCATTCTGCCGAAGGCAAAAAAATAATAAAGAATTTTTTAGTTGATATATGCGGCTGCAAACAGGATTGGACGCCTGCACATTTTATCACAGATACAATTGATGCTTTAAAAAAACAGATCGGCGATAAGAAGGTTATTATGGCATTAAGCGGTGGCGTTGATTCTACTGTTGCGGCTACTTTAATTCATAAAGCAATTGGTAAAAATCTTTTTGGAATTTTTGTTGATAATGGACTCTTAAGAAAAGATGAGTTTGAACAGGTATTATCTACCTGCAAAAGTTTAGGATTAAATATTAAAGGCGTAGATGCTAAAGATCATTTTTATGCAAAGCTTGCCGGTAAAGTTTTGCCAGAAGAAAAAAGAAAAGCGATAGGTAAAAGTTTCATAGAGATATTTGATGAAGAGGCTCATAAAATTACAGGCATTGATTTTTTGGCACAGGGCACAATCTATCCCGATGTAATAGAATCTGTATCAGTTCATGGTCCGTCAGTAACCATTAAATCTCATCATAACGTTGGCGGGCTTCCTGCAGCAATGAATTTACAACTGGTGGAACCTTTGCGTTCGCTCTTTAAAGATGAAGTAAGAAAAGTTGGAAAAGAATTAGGCATTCCTGATGAAATTTTATCACGGCATCCATTCCCTGGTCCCGGATTAGCCATAAGAATTTTGGGGGAAGTAACACAGGAAAAGGTACGATTATTGCAACTGGCTGATGCCATATATACAAATGGTTTACGAAAACATAATTTATATGCAACTGTTTGGCAGGCCGGCACAATCTTATTGCCGGTGAAAAGTGTAGGTGTGATGGGTGATGAAAGAACGTATGAATTTACCGTTGTATTAAGAGCAGTAACTTCAGTAGATGGAATGACGGCA
This sequence comes from Chitinophagaceae bacterium, assembly GCA_017882215.1. Lineage (GTDB taxonomy): Bacteria > Bacteroidota > Bacteroidia > Chitinophagales > Chitinophagaceae > Ginsengibacter. The sequence continues at coordinate 4,549 of JADGPX010000189.1, forward strand.
GACTGGGCACATTTGCCGTATGAATTCCTTGCAGAAATATCCAGTGAAATAATTAATAATGTCCGCGGAATAAATCGTGTGGTGTATGATATCAGCAGCAAGCCCCCTGCAACTATTGAATGGGAATAAAAGCCCCTGACCCCGAAGGGAAATGTAAATAAGGTAAGGATATACTTGAAAATTGAGTGTTGAGTATTGATTATTGAGTGTTTTTTAAGTTCTAATATTCAACACTCAATAATCAATAATCAATGTTCAAGTAAGACGGTTGCTTAACTTAATGACATTGTCCAAAGGGGGGAAACGGAAAGTAAATATTAAATTTGTTGAATTAAACTTTATGAAAAAAAGGAGTTATTATATATTGATGATTGTAATTGTCTTCATCAATCAGAATTTATTTGCGCAAAATAATTTCAACCAGCAAAAAGTATATAAAGTAGGCGTTTTTGCTCCGCTGTATCTTGATTCAGTATTTACAAATTCACAGCTTCGTTCGGATAAAACTATACCAAAATTTATTATGCCTGCTATTGATTTTGTGCAGGGTGCAGAAATTGCCTTTGATACTTTATCATTATATAATGAGCGTGTGGAAGCATTTATTTACGATACCAAATCTTTTTCACAGCCGCTCCCATGGCTAATACAAAACAGTTTATTAGATAGTCTTGACCTGATAATAGGTTCAGTAAGAGATGTAGATTTTAAACAGTTATCCGATTTTTCTGCCAGGAAAAATATTCCTTTTATCTCCGCAACTTATCCTAACGATGGTGGTGTAACAGGCAATCCTAACCTGATCATAATGAACGCTACATTAAAGGCACATTGCGAAGGCATCTACAGTTACATTTTACAAAATCATGGTACAGATAAAATTTTTCTCTTAAAAAAATCAGGAGTACAGGAAGATAAAATAGTATCTTATTTCAAAATGTTGAATGAGCAGGAAGGCAAGCCATTATTAAATATTCAAACAATACATATTGACAGTACCATATCACCATATTTTTTTAAAAGCAGGTTAGACAGTACAAAGAGTACAGTAATTATTGCAGGCAGTTTGGACGAAGCTTTTGCAAAAACAGTAACGGATGCATGTTATGCCGTTCGTAAAAATTATCCTATTATTTTGATAGGTATGCCTAATTGGGATGGCTTTAAAATATTTTCAGCTAAAAATGCTTACAAAGATTTCCCCGTTCATTTCACTACACCTTATTACAATTCAAAAAGCAGTTGGTTCAATACGATACTAACCAATGAATATTTTAGCCGTTATAAATCAAAGCCATCAGATATGGCATACAAAGGTTTTGAAACAACTTACATGTTTACAAAACTATTATTAAAATATCCGACTGATTTTTTATCACATCTCAATGATAAATCGCTTAGTATTTTTAATGAATACAATTTCCGTCCGGTGTATTTTAAAAAGAA
>JADGPX010000190.1 GCA_017882215.1 Chitinophagaceae bacterium
GTATGTTACTGATGAAGGGTTTGATGTAGCAAAGAAGAAGTCCTTCCATGTAATAAGAAAAATAACACCAAAGGCTGAGGTCACGACATTAAAAAACGTCGGGGGAACCATCATTCAGATAAATTATGCAGGAGGAATTGCGTGTGACAACAAAGGAAATATTATCGTCTGTGACCAGGATAGCCGTTGTATAAAAAAAATATCGCCGGATGGCTTCATTAGCACTGTGGCAGGCAAATGTGATCTTCAAAAATGGAACCCGGTTTTTAAAGAAGGGAGTGTGAATTCTGCCACCCTGGTTGAACCAATGGGTATTGTATTGAATAAAAACGGAGAAATATTTTTTTCTGATTTGAGGATGCACCGTATTATCAAAATTGCTAATTCAAGAGTAATGACCATCGCAGGTAATAGCGAAATTGATCTTTCCCATTCTAATATTGGAGGATATGCCGAGGAAGGGTATGCTGATGGGAAAGCAAAGCTTGCACTTTTTGACGGGCCGCAGGGGCTTGCTTTCGACAAAGAAGGCAATTTATATATCGTTGATACAAATAATAGTTGCATTCGTAAACTTTCACCAAATGGCATGGTAACTACATTTTGTAAATGATCCCGTGCGAAAAAGAATTCTAAAATGAATTGGAAGTAAATATTTGGAAAAATGTGTTTTAAAAAAAATAACATAAAAATCCTAAACTAATCATCGCATAAAAAATAAGTTTATGAAAAAGTTATTATTACTGTTGTCGCTGCATTTTGTTTTTGCAAATGCATTTTCTCAAAACATAATTTTCCAGGAAAACTTTGAAAAAGGAATTTTAAGTGAGGCATGGAAAATCACCAGCGGCAAATGGTATGTTGCCAATTTGCAACAGAAAGAAATTAAGCCCTTGCCCGGTGATAACAATTTTGCATTGGCAAGTGCCGGCAATGCGGAAATTATAATAGATATACCTGTTGAAAATATTGATCCTAAAATTCCACTGCAATTAAGTTTTACCTATTGGGTACATTCCAAAGGATCAAAAGGGTTAGCAGGTATTGTATTGTTAAATGAGAGAGCGAATTCAATTACCTCAATCCAATTTGAAGCATTACCGGAAAAAGGAAAATGGGATTTGTTTAGCGAAGACTTCTTCCTTACAAAAGACACTAAAACTATAAGGTTAAAGTTCGGTGAGAGGGATGGTTTGACTAAAAACACAGTTTATTTTAAAAAGGTTAGTGTTTCCGATAGAAGGAGATGAATTTTAAAATGTAATTGGTATTTCAAATAATATTAAAACAATTTTTATGTGTAAAATTATTATTCCTGCTGTAAAATTATTCCTGCTTTTAGTTATTAGCAGTAATTGTTTCTCTCAAACTGAAACATTTGACATTGCCACCTATACGCCACCAAAAGATTTTAAAAAAGACAGCAAGCAGGGAGTTGTGATATACACCCATGTAAACACAACCACCGGAAGCTTTTGTGTAATTGCCATCTATGTCAGCAGTGCCAGTGCCGGTGATGAACAAAAAGATTTTATCAATGAATGGAAAGATTTGGTAATTACTCCTTATAAAGCAGAAGCTAATCCAAAAACTGAAACCCAAACCAATGCCGATGGATGGAAAGCGGTTACAGGCGCTGCTCCAGTTAAGCAGGATGGTATTGACTCCTATGTTGTACTCACTGTATTCAGTGGCTTTGGAAAAACAACAAGTGTGCTGGTCAATTTGAATGACCAGGCTTATTTACCCCAGGTAGATTCCCTTTTACAAATTATGAAATTAGATAAAACTTCTTCTCCGGTAGCTGTCACTAATGAAAATAACAATCCAATCATTAATCAAAGTAATGGTTCAACAGAAAAATATGGACACATGCTGCTTCCTCCGCTAAAAGGCTGGACACTGAAGAAATATTCGAATGCCGCCATCTTCACTCCCAATGACCTTTTAACAGGCCAAACTCTTGAAGTGCGGATCATGGGATCAAAACCTTTTACAGGAACCATGCAGCAGGCGTTGGCAGAAAGCTGGAACGATGCCCTTAAAGACCTGGATGCAAAAAAGGCTTATGATGGCGCTCCATACGATATTATAACGGAAAAAACTTCTTATAAAGGATGGGATTATATAAGAGGCAGGGGTACTTTCAAGGCTAACGGAAACGACGATATATCGAGGTATGATATGCACCTGTTTGTGGTGAAACTGAACAACCGCATTGAACGGATTGCTGTTTGGGGTTTAATGAACGTTAATCATGGAGATTACAGCCCCTGGGTAAATCCGCTTTATCAGCAGGCAATTGAAGAATTCTTTTATACTATAAAATTTGATGATTGGAAAGAACCCATTCTTACAAACGGAACCATAAAAGATGAAGGCATCTTTGGGCTGTATGAAGGTCTTAAATTGTCTGGTGGCAGGCTGGATGGTGCTTATACAATGTTCTTTCCGAACGGGCAGATTTTTAATGGCCCCAAGTTTCCATTACACGGGTTTTATGGAATGAATACCTGGGTGGAGGCGGAGCTCAGCACAAGGTATTGGGGAACCTACACTTTGCAGAATGGAAAAGGTATGATCAAAATGGGCTATGGCAATATTCCCATAAAGGTTAGTGGAAAAGATCTCATTGTTACCACGCAAAATACTGAACATAAATACGCAAAAGTTCCATCGGTTGATGGCGCCCTGTTTAATGGCACTTATGGTTTTACCGGTGATTTTGGCGGGAAAAATCCTACTGTCAAATTTACACCGGATGGAAAGTTTATTGATTATGGAGGTTTGGATGTATTGCATCACGCAACAATGGATCCGTTTGATATAACCGAAAAACCCGGCAGCGGTACATACAAAGTAAAAGATTTTACACTGATATTTAATTATACGGATGGACGACACCTGCAGTTAGTTTTTATGGGAGAGGGTTACGACAAAAAAAATCCCAGCCCGGCAACTCTTACACTGAGTTTTAATAATGATACGATATACAAAAAATAATTATCAGCTTACAGCTTGAACAATAAAAATAGCATCATGAAAAAAATATCACTTTGCTTATTAACTATTTTGCTGTCGGGGTGGTGTTTGGGCAAACAGAAACATTTGACATCACCACCTACATTCCCCCAAAAGATTTTAAAAAAGACAGTAAACAGGGCGTTGCAACTTATACGAATGTCAACACAACCACGGGTGGCTTTTGTGTAATTGTCATGTATGCAAGCACAGCAAGTACGGGTGATGCGGAAAGAGATTTTAAAAAAGAGTGAAAGGAATTGGTAGCAACTCCGTTTAAGGCCGAAGCGAATCATAGTTCTTAGCAACGTTTCCTTTAGGAACGTTGCATTGCTTACTTATATAGACAGTAATCGATTGAATCTGTATCTTTCAATTCTCTGCTACATTGGTAACAATATAAAATCCATTCTCACCTGCCCAATAATATTTATATCCATTTGTTTTATCTATTAAAGGTAACCAGTTATGGCAGGTGAATGTGATAAAGAAAGTTCCATCATCAAAGGGAATAGTTTGCTGAACAGGCATCTATAAAATTATAAATTTTATATTGCATAGCACGCAACGTCCTTAAAGGAGACGTTGCTGAGAATGAGAAGCTTGATAAATCATTAATAACTTCACGGCAGCAAATGGAAAATTCAATGATGCCATCAGGTCTTTATCAAACAATGACACAGCAGCAATTAATTGATCTGGTTGAATTTCTTCATGACAAGAAATAGTACTGGCTGATACCTGACACCTGATACATCACGATCATAGAAGCAGAATTTTTTTTATTAAATTATATTATAATGAATAAAAATGCCCTAAGTGTCCTGTTTATTTTTTGTTTGTTCTCATGCAATACATCTCACAAAAAAGATTACAGCAACTGGATGGTTAATGGCGGAAGCAAAGAAACTATACGCTATTCTTCGCTTACACAAATTGATACAACAAACGTAAATGAATTACAGGTAGCATGGACGTATCATACAAATGATGCTGACACGGTAAATCATTCACAGATACAATGTAATCCCATTGTAATTGACGGTGTATTATATGGCACTTCTCCGCAAATGAAATTGTTTGCCATTGACGCAGCAACAGGCAGGCAGCGTTGGGTATTCAACCCTTTTGATTCTATCGCCACTGCGAATAAATCTTTCTTTTATATTATGAATAATTGCCGTGGCATTACTTATTGGAGCGATGGCAAAAATGATAAACGTATTTTTTATACCGCAGGAAGTGATCTGCTTTGTATAAATGCTGAGACAGGAAAATTACAGACTCAGTTTGGTGTGAATGGCAAAATTGATCTGCATGATGGACTGGGAAGAGATGTAAAAGATATGTTTGTAACCAATACATCAGCAGGAATGATCTATAAAGATCTGATCATTATAGGAACACGTGTTGATGAAGGTGCCAACGCTGCGCCGGGACACATACGTGCATACAATGTACGCAATGGAAAAATGAAATGGATATTTCATACGATACCACAACCTGGCGAGTTTGGCTATAACACATGGGATGATAGCATTGCCTATAAGCATATCGGCGGAGCAAATGCATGGAGTGGTTTTAGTTTGGATGAAAAACGAGGAATTTTATTTGCGCCAACGGGCTCTTCATCTTATGATTTTTATGGAGGAAAAAGAACAGGCGATAATTTATTTGCTGATTGCCTGCTTGCGCTGGATGCAGCCACAGGAAAGCGTTTGTGGCATTTCCAGGAAGTGCACCATGATGTGTGGGACAGGGATCTTCCAACACCACCGGCATTGGTAACGGTTATGCATGATGGTAAAAAAACTGATGCTGTTGCACAAACAACCAAAACCGGGTTTGTCTTTTTATTTGATCGTGAAACAGGTAAGCCATTATTTCCCGTGAAAGAAATACCGGTACCTCATCAATCAGATCTGTTGGGCGAAAAATTATCGCCTACACAACCAATTCCTTTGTTGCCTAAACCATTCATGAGGCAAAGTTTTTCAGCGGTAGACATTAATAATTTAGTGCCTGATAGTTCTTATAATAAAATTAAAAAAAGGTTTGCTTCGTTCAGAACTGATAATATGTTTAATCCTCCGGGCAAAAAGCCAATGGTTGCATTTCCCGGCTTTGATGGCGGTGGAGAATGGGGTGGGCCTGCGTTTGATCCCGTGTCAGGAATTTTGTATGTGAACTCAAATGAAATGCCATGGATAATTGATATGGTAGAAGTGAATAATAAAATAGCAAAGAATGAAACCTATCTTGATGAAGGGCAAAGGTTGTACAAATCAAATTGCATGGGATGTCATGGGCCGGAAAGAAATGGTTCCGGAAATTATTCCTCTATCATAAATATCAAAACAAAATATACTGATGCACAGTTTCAACAACTGGTTACCACCGGCCGCAGAATGATGCCTGCATTTAAGCAATTAGCTAAAGAAGAATTAAACGCTTTATCTTCCTTTATTCTTGATGATAAATCAAAACAAAAAATAAAATTCTTATCGCGTAAGGCTGTTGACACATTTTTAAATTTGCCTTACAGCATTACAGGGTATACTAAATTTTTAACTAAGGAAGGTTATCCTGCTATTTCTCCGCCATGGGGCACACTAAATGCTATTGATCTGAATACGGGTGAATATGTTTGGAAAATTACTTTTGGCGAATACTCTGAGTTTAAACAAAAGGGCATTGAAACAGGCTCAGAAAGTTATGGCGGACCTGTTGTAACTGCCGGTGGGCTTGTGTTTATAGCGGCTACAAGAGATGGCAAGTTCAGGGCATTTAATAAACGCACCGGCAAATTACTTTGGGAAACTACTTTGCCTGCACCGGGTTTTGCAACTCCCTGCATCTACAACATTAATGGAAAACAATATGTGGTAATTGCCTGTGGCGGCGGTAAACTCGGAACTAAATCCGGCGATAGCTATGTAGCATTTTCATTGGGTGGAGTGAATGAATAAAGTC
>JADGPX010000191.1 GCA_017882215.1 Chitinophagaceae bacterium
GCCACGCCGCCGCCATTGTAAAAATTTCTAAAAAGAAAACTATTTTCCAGTTCACCATCAGTTATTTTATTTTCAAAATCAATTCCTGTATTTTCCATTAATTCAAATAAAGGTTTTTCACTTTTTTGAGTACAGGAAAATAAAATCAAAACAAAAACAATAGAGGAAAGCTTTACAAGCTGTTTCATTATGTAACTGATTATAAAAAAGAAAGGTTATTAATTAGGTAATATAAAGATAAAATTTGAAAATTTATTTCAACAGGTTTTAACGCAATCTTATTTCACTCAATGAATTTTTAAATCTGAATTCGCGTTCTGATTTTTACCAGGTTTTTATAAAAGTAAAAGACCAGTAAACCGGCCTTTTACAAATATTACTATAAGTCAGGTTTACTTAATAACCCGGATTTTGTTTCAAATTTGGATTTGCAGCTAAAGCCTGGTTAGGTACAGGAAACACAAGATTTTTAGGATCATCTGTAGGTTTGTATTGCCATATTTTAAGATAAACACCAAAACGGATTAAATCTGTTCTTCTGAAACTTTCCCAATATAATTCCCTTCCTCTTTCTGCTAATAAAGTATTAGGATCCTCAACATTTGAAGTATTAACAAGTGCCATAGATGCTAATGGGGTTGTACCCCTTGCTACTCTGAGCTGATTTACTAATACTAAAGCACCTGCTGCATCACCTGTTCTTTGCTTTGCTTCGGCTACCATTAAAACAACATCAGGATATCTATAAATCATTAACCAGTTTCCTGCCGGCCCACCATAATTTGCATAATCAGGTACATATTTAACTACCCTTATACCGGTTACTTCTAAATTACTCCCCGTCTCAATCATATTAGCAGCAATTTGCGGTGTAAATGCCAATGGAGCGCCTTTTCTATCTACTTCAGCAACACCGTTTTCATTAAACTGTTGTCCTACTAAAAATCCGGGACGGATTCCTGATGTTTTTGTAGATCCAATATTACTCAAAATTCTTCCACCCAGCCTTGTATCAAGTAAAGTATCTTTAGGGCCAAATGCTGTAGTAACAGCACTAACATTAAAGCTATTGTAGAAATCGCTGATAGTACTAAATCCATTCCAACCTGCATTTGGATTATTTGGGGTATAACTGTTATAATGCAACGTCATATTCCAGCGGGCTTCAATTCCTCCATGATTCACTCCGACTCCGGATTGGTTTGGATAAGAAAAAATATTTTCTTTTGAAGTAACACCATTATTAACAACAAAATTATCAAAGTAATTAGGCGTGTAAGAATACTTTCCGCTACTAATAATAGAATTACCCATTGTAATAACCTGTTGCATATCTGCGGCATCAAAAGTTGGCGATGCCCTGTTAGCAAATGCGCCTTTTTGAAGATAGCATTTCATTAATAACACTTTTGCTGCATCAGGACTTGCCAGTGTATTTCCATTAGCTGGATTTAAGTCTGGTAAAATAGTTGTTAGCTCACTGATAATAAAGGCTGCTCCATCTGCCCCGGATTTTACCTGTGGTGGATTTAAAAGATTATCTCCCGGATTTCTAAAAGGGAATTGACCATATAAATCCAACAAATAATAAAGAGAAATAGCCCTAAGAAATCTGGCTTCAGCAGCCTGAGCCTTCGTAGGACTAAAAGCCAACACGTTGGTTGCATCAAAATTTAATTTATTCAGACTGTTGAACACACCTAAAATCTGTCCATGATCTGCATTCCATGTATGATTGTGTATTACTCTCCAAACGCCGTTATCATCCCAGTCACCTCCTCTTGTTGGCACGAGGGATTCATCTGAAGAATTTTCCTCCAGAGAAAAAACCTGATCCTGGCTAAAAAATGGTCCCGTCAAATCTACATAAGCAGCACTAAGCAACAAGCCTGTACCTGCGGCTCCTAAAGATGAAGCAGCCTGAGAACTGGTAAGCGAGCTATTTAGGTTCTCATTTAATTTTGTACAGCTTCCAATTACAATAATCAGAGATAGAATAAGAAGTTTCGTTATTTTTTTAAAAGGTATCATACGTTTAAGATTTATTAATATTTATATTAATTAATTATAAAGAAAAATTAAGTCCAAATGAAATAGTCCTTGGTGTTGGATAAGGAATATACTCTATTGACCTTGATGGATAAACGCCATTATTTTTATCAATATTTACTTCAGGATCAAACCCTGTAAATTTAGTGATCACAAATAAGTTGCTTCCACTTACATATACGCTTAAGTTTTTAACGTATTTTCCTATCGTTCCTGCATTATACCTGATGGTTGCATTTCTTAACTTAACATAGTCTCCTTTTTCCAAAAATCTACTGGAGGCGCCCACACCACTGCTTTTACTTTCAGTTGAGTTGTATGCAGCAAGATCAATATTTCTTCCCGATGTGATACCGTTAATATTTGTAACAGAAGTAGCAGTATTATTATATATTAAAAAACCAAAAGCACCTCCTGCATTTACACTTAATGTCCATTTATTATAACGTATTGAAGTGCTAAATCCTGCAATAACATGCGGATTGGGATCACCGCCAAAAACCGGGGTAGCACCAATAATTTGATTACCGGTAGCATCAAACCCTCCAAATTTTTTTAAATAATATTCATTTACAGGTTGATTATTTGTAATGATCTGTGATAAAGTTCCTGATACACCTTGCCCGTCAATCGTTCCTGTTACTATACTAAGTGGTAGTCCCGTATTTATATCATTAAAGTTCTTTATAATATTTTTATTTTTTGCTGCGTTGAAATTAACATCCCAACTAAAGTTAGTTTTATCAATAACTGTTGCTCCAATAGCAAATTCAACACCTGAGTTTATTAAATTTGCAGGCAAATTGATGAAATAAATGGCGGAAGGGGCGGGCTGAATAGAATTAGTTTGGAATAGTATATCCTTAGTATTCTTATGATAGTAGTCAATAGAACTATAAATTTTGCCTTTCATAAAGGAAAAATCAAGTCCCACATTTACAGAACTGGTTTGTTCCCATTTTAAATCAGGATTAGCAACTATAGATTGGGAAATGTTATTATAAGATCCCAAATTAAATTGTTCCTGTGAAGATCCTGCAGGAAACTCCTGGTTTCCTGTGATTCCGTATGAAGCACGCAAAGCCAAACTTGAAAACAGGGTACTGTTTTCCATAAAGCTTTCTTTATTAATAACCCATTTAGCTCCTACAGAAGGAAAATATCCATACTTTTTGTTTACACCAAATTTGCTGGAACCATCAGCTCTGAAGGTTGCAGTCAATAAATATTTATCGAAATAATTAAAATTTGCTCTTGCAAAATAAGATTTTATTTCAGTTGTTGGGCTCACTCCTGTTCCATAAGGGCTTTGCGTTTTAGCATTTTGAAATATACTGGTATAAGGAATACTGATACGATTTGATTGATCTAAGTTTGTATTAAAACCACTCGCAACTATTCCTCCGCCAGAGGTTTTAGTATTCCAATATTCGAAGCCTGCCACTGCATCTAATTTTAAATTCGTCGTAATATCGGTACGATAACTTAATGTATGCGTAAATGTTTGAGAAGTTAATTTATTATTCGCAATGAATGCATTTCCCTGGCCTGAAAGGCCTGGAAAACCAACAAGAAATCCTTCAATATTTACCATTCTATCTCCTGTTCCATTATTAATACCATATAAGAATTTGTATTCAAGATTATTTAATATTTTATATGCAACTGAAATATTGCCAAGGAATTCACTAACATTACTTACATCAGAAGAAGCATCGGCTACCGCAAGAGGATTTGCGGTTCCATTACTGTTTAAAACGTAGAGCCCGTTTTTATCTCTAAATGGTACAGTAGGATTCCAGCTTAAAGCAGAAGAAATTAGATTACCTGTTGAACCTACCTGGTTGGAAATGGCGGAAACTCTTTCAGTATAATTGGCTGCAATTAAATTAAAATCAAGTGTCAGCCGCTGATCAAGAAATTTATAATTGCCGGCAAATGTACCAATGTATTTATCTAAAGACGATTTTAAAAGAAATCCCTGATCAGTAGAAGCCAAAAATGAAGCACGGAACCTACCCACATCATTACCTGAACTAAATGCCAAATTGTAATTCTGTGATAATTTATGCTGCGTAATTTCTTTCACAGCATCTACCGATGCTCCTCCATCCAATGTTGCGGGAAGACCATATTTAGTTAATGCACTTCTGAATTGTCCTGCATCTAATACTTTAAATTTTTTCATAAATCCTATAGGAACACCATAGTTTACACCTACATCTACTCTCATTGGGCCTGCTGAGCCTTTTTTTGTTGTAATCGCTATAACGCCATTAGCACCTCTTGAACCATATATAGCAGCGGATGAGGCATCTTTTAATACATCTATCTGTGCAATATCATTTGGGTTAATAAAAAGAAGTGGGTTAGAACTGGCTGTGTTACCAAATATGCCACTAAAATTTGGTCTTGCAGTACCCCCATCAAGCGGTACACCATCAATAACATACAATGGATTATTACTTGCCCTAATGGAAGAGTTTCCCCTTATTTTTACAGTTGTAGCGCCTCCCGGTGCACCGTTGTTGTTGGTTACCTCTAATCCGGCTACTTTGTTTTGAAGTAATTGTTCGGGGGCTGCAATAACACCCTGATTAAAATCTTTTGCAGTAATAGAAGTTACTGCACCGGTAACATCTCTTTTTCTGGCAGTTCCATAACCCACCACTACTACAGCGTTTAAATTAGTATTTTGAGTTACTAATGATACATCAACAGAAGTCTGCCCACTGGAGCTTATTTCTGTAGGTTCATAACCCACTGAAGAAAATACTAATGTTGCATTTTGCGGAACACTTAATGAGTAGGCGCCATCTGATGTTGTTTGTGTAGCCTGCTTTCCGCCTTTTACCGATACGGTAACACCTTGTATACCGTTGCCTTGCGGATCAGTAACTTTGCCTGTAACAGTTTTTTGTTGTGCGAAAGTTTGTAAAATGCCTGTAAGAATAAATAATAAGGTAATTAAAAATTTTTGTCTCATGAGCAATCGTTTTATAAAGTGATGGTTGGTTATAATGGATAATAATTGATGTTATAACAATTGATGTTATAAAGTTCAGTTATAAAGTTCATATAATCAAAAAGAAGTTTACGCCGAACAATCAAAAGTTTTTCCTGCAGTTTAAAATACACCAGTTGTTCATTACCCATATTTTCATAAGCGGTTACCTCTAATATGCAGTCAGCTTTATTATTATTATTTTCTTCCATCATACATGCTCTCTCCCGTATTTTAAAATATCTGGCTTTAAAGCAACGGTTCTCCTTTTATCTATTCTTTTTATTTGATCAATAATTTCTGATGGGGTAATGATTACATCTTCATCTTCATTAAACAAAATACATTTGTAAACTTTTGCTTTTATCCTGGCAAGCTTTGTATTATAGATTTGATGATTAACATTCGAGAAGCTCACCATTTGCAGTTGTTCATTCCAATCCTTCATATGTACATTAATACCTAAAGAACAGTCTTTATAATCTCTATCTTGGTATATTCTAAGCTTTAAACCGAATGTCTCATTTTTTTTAATATACCTTTTGTCTAAAAGAATTTTAAAAGTGATTTGCATGCTTTTTTGATTTTAAAGCATGTAGAGGTTATAAAAATTTACAAGCAATTTGCAAGCAGAATAGAGCAACCAAGAGTAAAACATAGAATTCCAAAACCAACTTTTCTAAGAAATTATTCTAACCTTTTTTGGAAATAATGATTATATTTTATTCTTAATATTATTTGACAGAGCCCTTGACACGACTAAATCTCAGTAATCCTATATTAAATTTTTTAGAATTGAATTCGTCGCATATATTTGCAATCCCAAAAATTAAGGGAGCATAGCTCAGTTGGTTTAGAGCATCTGCCTTACAAGCAGAGGGTCCGCGGTTCGAACCCGT
>JADGPX010000192.1 GCA_017882215.1 Chitinophagaceae bacterium
TGTGGGGTCAATTTGTTGCCCTGCATGTAATTGCAATGTTTCAAAACGAAGTTTGTTGCTCATAATATTATTTTTTAAGTGTTTGAGAATTAAAGAAAATGTAATAAGTAAATTGAGGAAGCCGTAAGGGCAATAAGAATATATGCCTTACGGCATAATACAGCAAATAATAATGCAGATAGAGAAAATATGTATTGCTGTTGTTTTCATTCCTTCACAAACTTAATAATTTTTTCCAGATAAATTTTAAAATATTTTTTTTGATAAATTTTACCGATCAAAAAAGACAGAGTATAATAGTTTTTTACTGTGGCAGGTATTCACCAAAATAAAAAAGCTCATCTGTAGTCAGAACGAGCTTTAAAATATTTTTATTTAAATTTTTTAAAATGCTATTATCTGGCTTATCTGTCCCGGTTGTCATGCTGAGCATGTCGAAGTACGGGATGGAATTGGCACCTTTCCCTTTGTCATCGTGCCTGTCCCGCTTATTGCGGGGAGCGGAGTAGAAGGAAGGTTGTCAAGGCTTCATCGGGCCATTACCCTCTGCCTTTCTTGATAAGTGATGTAAAGAACTGAGACAAAAATAATAAGATTTTCCAGATTTAAACAAAATATTTTTTTGATTTTATATTTTTGGAGTATTCTGCTAAGAAGATTTTTTAAAAGAATCCTGTAAATTTTATTTGTTTGAATGAACATTCATTGCTTACTTTGTATCCATAATGAAACAATTAGTTCACATACACCATCATCATTCTCTACCGCAGGGTAGGCTATGTTGATTTGTATGTGTTAAAACATATTCTCAAAAGGGCTTACTAAAACGTAAGTCCTTTTTTTATTTTAATTAAAGCCGGTTACACTCTCCGGTTGTTCCCTCTCTACTTGTGGAGAGGGATTAAGGGTGAGGTATTATGCTAAAAATCGCTATACAAAAATCGGGGCGGCTCTATGAGGATTCAATAAAACTTTTGAAAGAGTGCGGCATTGAATTAAATAATGGTAATAAGCAATTGAAAACAGTTGCTTATAATTTTCCTGTGGAAGTTTATTTTTTCAGGGATGATGACATTCCGCAATACGTATATGATGGTGTTGCCGATGTAGGCTTTGTGGGTGAAAATGTTTTTCTTGAAAAAGGAAAGGATATTGACCTGGTCTATCGTCTTGGTTTTGGAAGATGCCGACTTAGCATTGCTGTGCCCAAAAGTATGACATACAATACTATTAATGATCTGGAAGGATTGAAAATCGCTACCACTTATTCTTCTTTATTACAAAGATTTCTTACAGAGAAAAATGTAAATGCAGAAATTCATGAGATAAGCGGCTCTGTTGAAATAGCGCCGGGTATAGGATTGGCGGATGCGATCTGCGACCTGGTAAGCAGCGGCAGCACGCTTTTTACCAATGGTTTAAAAGAAGTGGAAGTAGTTTTAAAGTCTGAGGCTGTATTAACTGCGAACAAAAATTTATCTGAAGAAAATAAAAATATTCTTGAAAAATTATTGCTCAGAATTAATGCCGTTAAAACAGCAAAAAATAATAAATATATTTTACTCAATGTACCTAATCATCAATTAAAAAATATTATAGCTGTATTACCCGGAATGAAAAGCCCTACTGTTGTGCCTTTGGCAGAAGAAGGATGGAGCAGTGTGCAAAGTGTGGTAAATGAAAATGTATTTTGGGATGTGATTGAAAAATTGAAACGGTTAGGAGCAGAAGGAATTTTAGTTGTCCCAATTGAAAAGATGATAATATAATTATGAAGATTTATATAAATCCTGCAAAAAATAAATGGACTGAAATAATTCAGCGTCCGCAAATTAATAATGCCGCACTTAAAAATATTGTTTCAGAAATTTTGCTTAGCGTTAAACAAAATGGTGATGAAGCAATAAAAAAATATTCCCTGCAGTTTGATGGCGTGGAATTAAATGATCTAAAAGTAAGTGATGAAGAAATTAAGGCAGCTTTGTTAGTTGTAGATAATGAATTGAAAAATGCAATTCAACTGGCAAAAGAAAATATTGAAAAATTTCATCGCTCACAAAAAGAAGAAGTAAAAATAATTGAAACATCTGCCGGTGTAATGTGTTGGCGCAGATCTGTTGCTATTGATAAAGTGGGTTTGTACATTCCCGGAGGAACAGCGCCCTTATTTTCTACATTGCTTATGCTGGGCATTCCTGCAGTACTGGCTGATTGCAGGGAAATAATTGTCTGCACTCCGGCAGATAAAAATGGAAAAGTAAATCCCGTGATCTTATATGTCGCTCATCTGTTGGGATTGAAAAATATTTATAAGATAGGTGGCGTACAGGCAATAGCTGCTATGGCATATGGTACGGAAAGCATTCCTTCAGTATATAAAATATTCGGGCCGGGTAATCAATATGTAACCACTGCAAAACAAATAATCAGTAGCGAAGGTATTGCTATTGACATGCCAGCGGGACCCAGTGAAGTTGCTGTTTATGCTGATGAAAGCTACAACCCAACTTTTGTTGCATCAGATCTTTTAAGCCAGGCTGAACATGGTGGTGATAGTCAGGTACTTTTAGTTACCGCTTCTCAGCAAATAGTTGATAATGTGAAAAAAGAGATTGACCTGCAATTAAAGTTGTTATCAAGAAAAGAAAAAATTGAGAAGTCCCTGATCAACAGTCGTTTTGTAATAATGGAAAATATTAATGATGCTTTTGATCTGCTGAATGAATATGCACCTGAACATTTGATAATCGCTTCTGATAATGCAGAATTGTTATCAGAAAAAGTGATAAATGCAGGCAGTGTTTTTCTTGGTCATTATTCTCCTGAAAGTGCAGGAGATTATGCATCAGGAACAAATCATACTTTACCAACCAATGGGTATGCAAAAGCTTATTCAGGTGTATCACTGGATAGTTTTGTTAAGAAAATTACTTTTCAAAAATTGAGTAAAGAAGGATTAAAAAATATAGGTAATGCAGTAGAAGTTATGGCAGTTGCAGAAGGACTGGATGCACATAAGAATGCTGTATTAATGCGTTTTAAAAATTTATAAAAGTCTTTAATGAAATTTGAATTGGAAAAATTGGTAAGAGATAATATCAGGAGACTCACTCCTTATTCATCTGCCCGTCATGAATTTAAGGGTGAAGCATCTGTATTTCTTGATGCCAATGAAAATAGTTATGGTTCGCCGGTTTCTCTCTCCTCTCCTGAAGGAGAGGGGTTGGGGGTGAGGGTTAGCTTTAATCGCTATCCTGATCCACTACAATGGCAATTAAAATTTGCGCTGACAAAGATTAAGGGAGTTCCGGCAGAGAATATTTTTATAGGAAATGGAAGTGATGAAGTAATTGATCTTGCATACAGGATATTTTGTAATCCGGGCAAAGACAATGTGATCATTTGCCCGCCAACTTATGGCATGTATGAAGTGAGTGCAAATATTAATGATGTTGAAATAAGAAAAGTAAATCTTACTGAGAATTTTCAGTTAGATGTTGATGGCATATTAGCTGCAACAGATCAAAATACAAAGCTTCTTTTCATATGCTCTCCCAATAACCCAACGGGTAACAATATGAACAGGCAGGATGTGGAATTGTTGCTTAATAATTTTACCGGTATTGTGATTATTGACGAAGCTTATATTAATTTTTCAAGACAAAAAACATTTATACAGGAACTTGCTGAATATCAAAATCTCATTGTAATGCAAACACTTTCAAAAGCATGGGGGCTTGCCTCATTGCGGCTGGGACTGGCTTTTGCTTCTTTAGAAATAATTGAATTGTTCAATAAAGTAAAACCGCCTTATAATATTAATAAAGCATCCCAGAGTTTAGCCATAGAGGCTTTGCAAAATACGCAACAGGTTAATGAGTGGATAAAACAGGCTGTTGAACAAAGACAATTTCTTATAAAAGAATTATCGAACTTTTCTTTTGTAAAGAAAATATATGAAAGCGATGCTAATTTTTTATTGGTGAAAGTTGACGATGCCAACATCTTATATAAATATTTAGCAGAGAATAAAATAATAGTAAGAAACCGGAGTAAAGAAGTTTTGTGTGATAATTGCCTGAGGATAACAATCGGTACACCACAGGAAAATCTTGAATTAATAAAAATATTAAAAGGTTATGAATAAAGAAGCAAATGAAAAAAGTGAACTTCTCAATCCCACCTTCGGGGGGCAGGGGGCTAAGATATTATTTATAGACAGGGATGGAACGTTGATAAAAGAAGCGCCGCCAACATATCAGCTTGATTCATTCCCAAAACTGGAATTCTATAAACACATGTTTGAATACATGACGAAGATTGCAAGGGAATTGGATTATGAATTGGTAATGGTTACAAACCAGGACGGACTTGGTACTGATGTATTCCCTGAAAATACTTTTTACCCTGTGCATGATTTCATAATGAAGAGTCTTGAGAACGAGGATATTTATTTTGATAAAGTATTTATTGACCGGACATTTCCTTCTGACAATTCTTCTACAAGAAAACCGGGTACAGGCATGCTAATAGAATATCTCAACAATGAAAATTATGATATTAAAAATTCTTTTGTTATAGGTGATCGCATTACAGATGTATTACTTGCCAAAAACCTTGGCTGTAAAGCTTTATGGTTAAATAATCATAATGATCTTGGCGCAACAGAGGTCAGGGAATCAAGCGAACAATTGGCTGAAACGATTGCACTGGAAACAATGCACTGGAAAGATATTTATGAATTTCTTAAACTTCCTTCACGTAAAATTCTTCATGAAAGAAAGACAAATGAAACAACGATTGTCATAGAATTAAATTTAGATGGAACAGGGAATGCAAATATTAAAACAGGACTTCCATTTTTTGATCACATGCTGGATCAAATAGCACGACATGGAAATATTGATCTGAATATTCAATGCAAAGGTGATCTGCATATTGATGAACATCATACCATTGAAGATGTTGGTATCGCTCTGGGTGAAGCCATGGCAAAAGCTTTGGGAAATAAAAGAGGGATTGAGCGGTATGGTTTTTTATTACCCATGGATGATTGCCTGGCACAGGTTGCTATAGATTTTGGAGGAAGAAACTGGTTAATGTGGGAAGCTGAATTTAAAAGAGAAAAAATAGGAGAGATGCCAACTGAAATGTTCTATCATTTTTTTAAGTCATTTAGTGATGCTGCAAAATGCAATCTGAATATAAAGGCGGAAGGAACTAATGAACATCACAAGATAGAATCCATTTTTAAAGCATTTGCAAAAGCAATTAAGATGGCTGTGAAAAGAGATATAAATAATAATTCACTTCCTTCAACAAAGGGAATTTTATAAATGGATATTGCGATCATAAAATATAATGCAGGTAATGTACAAAGCGTTCAATATGCTTTGGAGCGATTAGGTTACAATGCCATCGTAACAGATAATCATGATGCAATTAAAAATGCAGACAAAGTAATTTTTCCGGGAGTTGGAAATGCTTATTCGGCAATGCAAAGCCTGAAAGAGAAAAATTTGGATGAAGTGATTAAACAACTTACACAACCTGTTTTGGGAATATGTGTTGGCATGCAATTATTATGTAAGCATTCAGAAGAAAATGATACAATCGGCTTAGGAATTATAGATTTGAAAGTAAAGAAATTTGTTTCTGAAAAAAGAAATTTTAAAATCCCGCAAATGGGATGGAACAATATCTATAATTTATCATCAGCTTTGTTTGAAGGTGTGAAGGAAAACTCATTTGTTTACTATGTACACAGCTATTATGTTGAACATGGAAAAGAAACGATCGCCACTACTGATTATATTCTTCCTTATAGCGCTGTTATTCAAAAAAATAATTTCTATGGAGTTCAATTTCACACAGAGAAATCTGCAGAGGTTGGAGACAGGATTTTATTAAACTTTTTAAA
>JADGPX010000193.1 GCA_017882215.1 Chitinophagaceae bacterium
GTTCCGGCGGGGTCTCACATTTGAAACACTAAAGTTTAAAAGAATCTCACACAAAGTATATTTAATTTAAAAGTTTCTGCGGTGAAGACCCGGCAGGACACTGTCAGGAAATGATATTTCAGATTCCGTTTCGTCGCAATCTCTTTGCCGTTCGTCTCATTTTTACAAAAAATTACCATTAATATAAATAGATTTACACCACAAAAAATTATTTATAAATAAACAAGTTAGTATGAAAAAACTTATCTATCCTATTGCAGCAATTACTATTCTTTTTGCTTCAGCTTTTACATTTGTTCAATCACAGGACTGGAAAATTGCCGATAATTATTCTGTAAAATTTGATGGTGGTGATCCCTCCGGTGAATTTTCAGGATTAAAAGGCATCTTAAAGTTTGATGAAAAAGATCTTGCCGGATCTAAATTCGATGCTACTTTAGATGTAGCCTCCATCAATACAGGTAATGGTATGAAAAATACACATGCCAAAAGTGAAAAGTGGTTTGATGCCGCAAAATATCCGACTATAAGATTTACCTCCTCATCCATCGCCAAAAGCGCTTCCGGATATGAAGCAAAAGGCATTCTTGATATGCATGGTGTTCAAAAAGAAATTGTTCTTCCATTTAATTTTGCTGATAATATTTTTACGGGAAATTTAGAAGTGAATCGCCTTGACTACAATATCAATACTGCAGAACCTGCGCATGGAAGTGCCACATTCAAAGTTTCGATTTCTGTTCCTGTAACAAAATAATAATACTATGTTTAAAAAAGCATTTTTTCATAGTCTTATTGCGGGCATACTGGCTTCAGTAGCCGGCCTTATTTACAACCGTATATATTTTTTTGCAACTGAGGCCGATTTCTCCAGGGTGCTGAACACCGGTAGTATAATTGGACTGAATATAATGGTATGTTTAGTGGCCGGGATGTTATATTGGGTATTGGTAAAATCGCTGAAGAAAAAAGGAGAAGTTGTATTTAGTTTTTTATTTTCAATTATATCCTTCGCCTGCGTTATGATTCCCATTTTAATATCGTTGCCGTTAAAAGTTCAGTCTCCTGAGCTTTTCCCCGGCCTTGCGGTGCCAATGGTATTTTTTCCCGCAATGGCATGGTACACAGTAAAACCTTTGTTTACCTTATCAACAACATTGATAACTTAGCATTATTATTAGCTTTTTCTTTAACCAGCGTTTATAATGAACGCTGGTTTTTTGTTGGTCGAACTCTGTTACAAAGCAAACGGCACGAAACACCAAAAGACGAAAAATTATTTTTGCCGTTGCTACCTTGCACCCGGCGCTCCACCCTTTTTCATAACCAGATGCTATCGTAAAACTTTCACTTCATCATGTGTTAAAGTCTTTTCACTAACATATATTTCCTTCACTCTTTGCTTTGTATTGTCTGTCCATAACCAGCTTGACCAAACAAGGAACCATGCCCATTTAGGCTGCGCTTTCAAAACATCATCACTTGGCAAAGTTCCCACTTCGGTAAGTGCAATTATTCTTCCCTGTGCAAGATCTAATAATTCATTATAATCTTTCTGCTCATAATCAGAGTGATAAATATCTGTTCCTAATATATCTACATACTTATGTCCGGGATAGAAGTCTTTGTACGAATATGCTTCATCTCCCGGTATATCACGTGGACCATTTGCACCCCATACCCAAATCAAATTGTTGAGCTTATGATAATTTGTGTACCGGTCATACATCATTTGCCAAAGCTTTGCTATGCCGTCCTTTCCTTTCTTGTTGCCCCACCAAAACCATACACCGTTCATCTCATGATATGGACGCCAGAGAACAGGTACATGTGCATCTTGTAACTGTTTAAGGTAAGAGGCGATTCCATCTATTTGTCCCAGCCATTTTTTATTAAGTTCCGTACCCTGTGTAGTTAATTCTTTCCACTCTGCGTCAGTTAGCTTTCCCTGTATGCTTTCTTTCCAGCGGTATGGAGGATTATCTGTTGGCCTGCCCTGATGCCACATAAGGGTTACAACATATCCTTCCTTATTCTTTTTAATTGCTTCGTTTACAATTGCCTGCCCGTTATCTATTGTACCGTTCCATATAAAGTCGGTTCCCCAAATAGCGGGGTATTTACCTGTAAAAGCGTATGCACTGTCAGAAAACCTGTTTGGTTCCTGGTTGTAATTGTGTTGACCTGCAAGTATATGTTTTCCATCAATTGTGTACAGGTAGCTTAAAAGTTTTTTTACTTCGGCGGTTGCATTTTTATTTACCGGTTCAAAGGGCTGTGCATTTGTTGCAGAAAAAAGAATGAGAAAAAAGGCAAAAATTAAAATTTTCATATTTTACAATTTATCAAAGGTGTAAGTGTGGTTTGTAAAGCTAAAGATTAATTAGTTTCTTAAAAGCTTTCAAAAGCAATTGATTTTTTTTCTGTCCCATCCGAGTCTTCCAGCGGGGACTCGGCGCAATAATACACTACAAAAATTTGGTACCGAACTACTATAAATACCGCAACGTACCTGGCTACACAAAGCTAATGAGGAGATGTTGCAGTCTCGCCGGGATTTTCACAGTTCAAACACTAAACCTAAAAAAACTATAGTGAGACCCCGGCGTTGAAAAGAAGTTTGTAATTTAAAATATCCCAACCTCAGAATTACAAATAGGCTTAACCTTCTACTTATTTAAATTCGTAAACACTTCAATGCCGGGGTCTCACGCAAAGAATATTTAATTCAAAAGTTTATGTGGTGGAGAACCACTGCTGTCCTGAGTTTGCAAGTCAGGACTTCCTTGTTCACCCCCTTCCCCTCTCCACGAGTGGAGAGGGGGTAAATCCGCTCCACTGCTCCCTCTCCACTCGTGGAGAGGGTTGGGGTGAGGGATACCTTCTGTTCAAAAGTTGCTACCCTTCTGCGTGATATACCAAATACATTAAAAAAGTCATCCCAAAAACTTTTGGCTTCTGCATCTTCGCTTACTTCATCTTTCCATTCGTTAGTAAAAGTAACGGCACGGGTTTTTATTTCATTCCAGCTTAGGGGCATATTCAGGGTTGAATTTTAAAAATACATTTTCTCTCACACAAGATGGTTGATTTTTTGAAACAAATTAATTGCGGTAATTAAATGATTTATAAGAGAACGTGTTAATAAATAAACCTTAGGCATTATTTTCGCTATTCATCTAATCAAATTATTGTTATGGATAAAATTGAAAAAATGCACATGATGGATAAAATGATTCGTGAGCTGGAAGATATTACCAACAGCCAGACATCATTGCTTAAAAAAATTGCACAGCTGGAGGCTGAAAATATTAACCTTGGCAACAGCCTGCTGGAAAAAAGATTACCCGATATTCATGAAAAAGTGGATGCTGCATTAAGTGAGGCAACAGCAGTACAAACTGATTTTACTGAAGCAAGGGACAAGTTCGTAAGCGATAATAAACTGGATGAGATTTTACCTGAAAGCTGATAATTAATGTTAACTATATTATGTCGCATACAATCGTGAGACGTGAAAAGTGAAACGTGAAAATCTCATCCCGCAAGGCGGAAACATTTCACCTTTCACGATTAACATCCATTAAAAAAATATTTTTATGTCATGTAAATTTAAAATACCATTTACCGGTTCATTGGAGCAGTCGCTTAATAAGGCACGTACAGCAGTTGAAGGACAGGGCGGAACATTCTCCGGTGATGAATCTTCCGGCAACTTTGAGGTTAGTGTGATGGGTACTATAAAAGGCTCGTATACAGTGTTGGGAAATGAGCTTGATATTGTGATCGATTCCAAACCATTATTTGTTTCCTGTGGTATGATAGAAGGCTTTTTAAAAAGTAAGATAGGGAGTTGATTAATTATTCTATTAATTCTTTATAAGCCCGCTCACCCAAGTAAGAGTGCGACCAGGTGTCAGACACCTGGGTATTTTATTCTATTAAATTTTTATAAGCCTGCTCACCGAAGTAAGTGTACTTTTTAGATTCTCTTTTTGTTCCTATCAGCACAGAATGTATAAAACCATTCAGCTCCACCTGCACGGTATGAAATATTTTTTTATCAGGATTTGTTTTAAAATAAAACTGTATCCTTTTATCTGCAGATTTGTAAACGATCAGGCTGTCATCTCTTGTTTTTGTAAAATGAAAATGAGCAGAGAGATCACGCAGCATTAAAAAGCTGCGGTACCATGTGCCGCCTGTATCAGAGACAAATCTTTTGCCGTTAAGTAATGCAACACTGTCGTTGTAGGCAAACACATTTAAGATAGCAGTTTTATTCTGTAACCATGTATTTAGCTTATCAAAATAAATTGATTCATATCCATAATCGCTGTCTAAAAAACTTATCCGTTTAATAAACCCGGGTATTTTATCTACACCATCCAGGTAACTAAAAATAAATCTTCCTCCTCCGCTGTGCCCGTTTAAATAGATCACTTTTTCTTTTGCAGAAAAAAGATTGTAAACTGTATCAACAATGCGCTGCACTTCAGAAATATAATTTAAATGCTTCTCCTTCCATGATGGCCAGCTTCTGTAATTATTTTCAAGATAAGCAACAACAATATTTTGCTTGTTCAATTCATTTCTTATAAAATTTGTTTGCGCTTTTATATGCTGAATATCAAAATGCCAATCCTCGCCTTCTTTTATTTTTTTACCCATTGTTTGTTCTGTTGTATTTCCATTGGGCAATGCGTATAAAATAATAATGCTCTTTCGTGTAGCAGAATAATTCTTTGGAACATCAATCGTGATCTTTACATCATCATATATGCTGAATTGCTGTATGGTTTGCGCAATATCAACTGATGAAATGAAAATAAAAAATAATATCATCAAAATTTTTCTGCTCAAAAATTTATTTGTCTTTTGCATAATTTAAATTACTCCTTAATTAGCTGCTGCAAAAATTTAGATGGTATACTTTATTACATTTGTAAAAACTGCTGTATGCGTCCATTTGTTGCCATCCTTATAATTATTTCTATATTTTGTTTTAGCTGTGATTCCAAAAAAAATGCTGATACTATCGTTTACAACGGCATTGTATATACAGTAAATGAAAAGTTTGATACCGCACAGGCATTTGCTGTAAGCAATGGAAAAATTATTGAGGTTGGCAGAACTGATGATATCTTAAAAAAATATTCAGCAAAAGAAATGGTAGATGCAAAAGGGCAGGCAGTGTATCCGGGCTTTATTGATGCACATGCACATTTTGTAGGTTATGGGCAATCGCTTTTCCAGGTAGATTTGTTTGGCAGCAACAGTTGGGAAGAAATTATTGACAGAGTAAAAAAGTTTGCAGCCGAACATCCCAACGAAGCATGGATAAGAGGAAGAGGCTGGGACCAAAATAAATTTCCCGGCAAATCTTTTCCAACCAATGAAAAATTAAATGAATTATTTCCTGATAAACCTGTGCTGCTTACAAGAGTTGATGGACACGCTGCAATTGCCAATCAAAAAGCTTTAAGCATTGCCGGAGTAAAGCCTGGTCAAACATTAGTTGGCGGCGAAATTCAAACAAAAAATAGCAAACTTACCGGAATATTAGTTGACAATGCAACGGATCTGGTATCATCAAAAGTGCCTGCAACAACAAAGGAAGATTATATAAAATGGCTCACAACCGCAGAGAAAAATTGCTTTGCTGTTGGTCTTACAACTATTACAGACTGCGGGCTAATGTATAGCGATGTGGCAAGTATTGATCGTTTGCAAAAAAAAGGTAAGCTCAATATCCGTTTATACATTATGCTAAGCGATGATCCTGCTAATTTTTCACGTTATTTAATTAATGGCCCGTACAAAACAGATAAAATGTTCGTGAAAGGTTTCAAATTTTATGCTGATGGCGCTTTAGGTAGTCGTGGTGCATGTTTACTGCAACCTTACAGC
>JADGPX010000194.1 GCA_017882215.1 Chitinophagaceae bacterium
GTAATTACTTTTTCTCCCAGCGCCTCATTTACTCTTTCAATAATTTTTTCTTTTTGGTAAAGCAATTCATTTTTTAATGGCGCCACTGTAGAGGTGATAAAGAGAGTTGAATTAATGATCTCGATTTTATCTGTATACTTTGCAATGGTTTTTCCCATAATTTTTTCCCATGCATCCTGTATCTGCAATGCCTGTATGCCACCTTTTAATTTGCTCTTATTTAAAAATTCTTTTAAGGCATCTGCCAGCGAAATTTCACTCATAAAAACAAAATTAGTGTTAAGTCAACTAATATTTCGTGAGACGTGAAAGGTGAGACGTGAGATTTTCATGTTTGCCGTCTCACGTTTCACGCCTGGCGTTATTTCAATTCAATTATCTGTGCATTAAAGCCAAAATTATTTAAAGATGTTTGCAGCCTGTCTAAATGCGTATCAGTTATAAAAACCTGGCTTTCATTATTTACGCAAACCCATTGCAATAAATTTTGCATTCTCAGGTCATCTAATTTTTCAAATACATCATCTAATAAAAGGAGAGGGGCAAACCCTTTATTTTCTTTCAGCATTTCAAACTCTGCCAGTTTTAAAGCAAACAGCAAACTTTTCTTCTGTCCCTGCGAAGCAACACTTTTAAATGGTTTTGCATTAAGCTGCGAACCAAGATCATCTTTGTGAATGCCTGCATTACTGCGCTGCGACATCAAATCTCTTTCCCTGGATCTGTCTAACAGATCTTCAAATGTATTTTCATTTAACTGGCTTTCATAATTCAGATCAATTATTTCATTATTGTCTGCTATTTGCAAATAAAACTTTTTGGCAAGAGGGACCAACTTCTCTAAAAATATTTTTCGCTTTTTATAGATCTCTTTTCCCGGTTGTATCAGTTGTGTATCCAGCACCTGCAACAATTGCATGTCACGGTTCTTTTGTTCTGCAAAATTTTTTAACAGGCTGTTGCGTTGCAATAAAACTTTATTGTAAATAATAAGTTGTTGCAGGTAAGCAGCATCCATCTGGCTAAGAACAGTATCAATAAATCTTCGTCGTTGTTCACTGCCGCCTGTTATCATTTCAATGTCATCAGGAGCAACCATTACACATGGAAATTTGCCGATGTGTGATGAGAATTTTTCGTAAGCTATATCATTCACTAAAACTTCTTTTTTACCTGCCCCTCTAAAAATAGATACTACATTAAAGTCTTCTTTAAAACCCTCGCCTTGGGAAAGAGTTTGGGTGAGGTCACCTTCCAGCCTGAAGCCATCTGCATTGAATTGTACATTCAACAGGTCTGATTTAGAAAAGTAACTTTTAGTAAAACATAAATAATAAATAGCATCCAACAAATTGGTTTTGCCTTTCCCGTTAAATCCGCAAATTCCTGTTACTCTTTCTGTAAATTCAAAAGAAGCGGATGGGTAATTTTTAAATTGAGTAAGGATTATCTTATTAAGATGAAGCATGAAATTGCAAGATAAGATGAAAGTGGTCAAACGTGAAACGTGAGACGTGAAAGGGGAGATGTGAGATGTAAAAGGGAGACATGATCCCTCACGTTTGACGTCTCACGTTTCACGATTTACATTCGTAAAACCATACATAAAACTTTAAATCGTAAATCACAAATCACCCACTCAAAAATCCTTTTTCCCCCTTATCTTTGCGGGCTAAATAAATTACCCTTGGCTACAAAGTTTTCAAAAGAAACTTATTTATACTGGTACGAGTTAATGCTGTTAATGCGCCGCTTTGAAGAGAAAGCAGGGCAATTGTATGGGATGGAAAAGATCCGTGGTTTTTGCCATTTATATATTGGGCAGGAAGCAATTGTAGCAGGCTGTATGACAGCAACCACACCGGATGATATTTTTATTACAGCCTATCGTGATCATGCTATGGCAATTGCAAAAGGTGTTAGTGCTAAAAGCTGCATGGCTGAATTATTTGGTAAAGCAACAGGCTGCAGTAAAGGCAAAGGAGGCAGCATGCATTTTTTTGGTATAAAAGAAAATTTTTTTGGCGGGCACGGAATTGTAGGCGCACAAATTGGAACAGGCGCCGGGCTTGCTTTTGCAGAGAGATATAAGGATACACAAAATGTTGTACTGTGCTTCTTTGGCGATGGCGCTGCAAGGCAGGGCATGTTGCATGAAGTGTTTAATATGGCAATGCTTTGGAAGCTTCCGGTAGTTTTTATTTGTGAGAATAATAATTATGCAATGGGGACATCTGTTGCACGAACATCAAATGTGCTGGATATTTATAAACTGGCTGATGCATACGATATGCCCGGCGATAAAGTGAATGGTATGGTACCTGAAGATGTGCATAATGCTGTTATTAGAGCTGTAAAACGGGCAAGAGAAAAAGGCGGACCTACTTTATTGGAAGTAAAAACATATCGTTACAAAGGGCATAGTATGAGTGACCCGGCAAAGTACCGCACAAAAGAAGAGATGGAAGAATATAAATTACAGGATCCCATTGAAACTACTTTGCACAAATTAAAAGAAGAATATAAAATTTCTGAACAGGACATCGAAGCAATAAAGGAAAGAGTAAAAGCACAGGTGGAAGAAGCAGTAAAATTTGCTGAAGAAAGTCCGTGGCCGGATGATAGTGAAGTGTATAAAGATGTATATATCCAGGAAGATTATCCTTTTATAAAAGATTAACAAATGATCTTATTATGATCTTATATTGAAATGTAAAAAACAAATTAATAATTTATAATAATTGCCCGACCTCCCTCAAACAGATTATCATCCATTTCCCTTCTCCTTTTGGAGAAGGTGCCCGAAGGGCAGATGAGGCTGGAGAGGGAATGAGGGTGAGGTTAATAAGAATAATAATGGCAGAAAAAAAAGCACACAAAAAAGATGTTGATGTAGTTATCAGGGCAAGAGATTTCTGGGAGAAAAACAGCAAGCCGATCATTTATATCAGCACAGCAATTATTTTACTTGCCGGCGGATGGCTGGTGTATAAATACATGATTAAATTACCCAAAGAAGAGAAAGCCAATAATGCGGTTTTTGTTGTGCAAAAATATTTTAGCGATTTCAGCAATGCGCCGTCAGATTCAGCAAAGACAATGCTGGCAAACAGGGTGTTGAATGGTGATGGAGGAAATTCCGGAGCACTAAAGTTTATCAGCAAATATGGTGGCACAGATGCTTCAAACCTTTGCCATTACTACGTCGGAGCATGTTATCTCTATTTAAAGCAATTTGATAAAGTGATTAAATATTTAAAAGATTTCGATACAGATGCTACGCAAATACAAAGCAGGGCTTATGGAATGATAGGGGATGCCTATGCTGAACAAAAGAAGAATACCGATGCATTGAATTATTACAGAAAAGCTGCTGATGTAAATGAAAAAGATGAATTTACTTCTTCAGAATTTTTATTCAGGGCAGGATTATTTGCAGAAACAATTGGTAAAAAACAAGATGCGGTCGATCTATATAAAAAAATAAAAAAAGATTATCCTCTAACGGATAAAGCAGCAAATATTGACAAGTATCTTGCACGCCTTGGCGAAGTTGGAGAATAATAAAAAATACTTAATGCGTATGCGATGGCAATAACTGACTCTAATTTATTTAATATAAACACAGGCATTCTACAAAAGGATGCCTGTATTATTATTGTACGTACCGAATGGAATGCGGCAATTGTTGATAAGCTGGAAGATGGCTGTTTACGTATTCTTGCTAAATACGAAATGAAGAATTATAAAGTGATAACAGTTCCCGGTGCATTTGAAATTCCATTTGCGATAAAAAGCTTTTGGGATAATTCTCAATTGGATAAACCGCATGCTTTTATTGCATTAGGCTGCGTGCTTCGTGGTGATACACCTCATTTTGATTATGTGTGCAAAGCAATAACAGATGGAATTGTACAATTAAATTTATCTTTACCGGTACCGACAATTTTTGGTGTGCTTACTGTTGACAATGATCAGCAGGCGCAGGACAGAGTGGGAGGAGTACATGGCAATAAGGGAGAAGAGGCAGCAATTAGTGCTTTAAAGATGTTGGCGTTGCAACAGTCATTTTATAAAAAGTAGAGAAAATATATTTAAAACTATTAAAACCAAAATTCCCTTTTAGGGGTTAGGGGGCATGAGAGTTCAATTATTTATACCATGTTTTATTGATCAGTTTTATCCTGAGACAGCATTTAACATGGTAAAGGTTTTGGAAAAAGCTACCTGCGAAGTTCATTATAATCCTAAACAAACCTGTTGCGGACAGCCGGCATTTAATGCAGGTTTTTGGAACGAAGCAAGAGATGTCGCTTCAAAATTTATAAAAGATTTTGATAACACTGATTACATTGTTGCTCCCAGCGCTTCTTGTGTTGGATTTGTAAAAAATTATTACGGCAAATTATTTGAGAACTCTTCTTCGCATAATAAAGTAAAAGATCTTGGCAACCGCATATTTGAATTCACATCTTTTTTAACCGACGTTTTAAAGATCACTAACTACGGCGCTATGCTTAATGCAAAAGCAACTTATCATGACAGTTGCGCAGCGCTTAGAGAATGTAAAATAAAAGAAGGTCCAAGAAAATTATTGAAAAATGTGAAAGGATTGGAATTAGTGGAGATGGTTGATAACGAGACCTGCTGCGGGTTTGGCGGTACTTTTGCAGTAAAGTTTGATGCCATATCTATTGCCATGGCAGATCAAAAAGTGAATCATGCTTTAGCAACGGGTGCCGAATATATTATCTCTACTGACTCGAGTTGCCTGCTGCATCTGGATGGCTATATTAAAGGAAAAGGATTACCGATAAAAACAATGCATATTGCGGATGTATTGGCAAGCGGATGGGAGTGAGGATGTACGATGTACGATGTAAGAAGTTAATTTAGAATTTAGTATTTTAAAATTAGAATTTATAAAAATGTACTGGCTTGTAAAATCAGAACCCTCAGTTTACGGTTGGGAACAATTGGTAAAGGATAAAAAAACTTCCTGGGACGGCGTACGCAATTATGCTGCAAGAAATCATTTAAAAGCAATGAAAAAAGGTGATGAAGTTTTATTTTATCACAGCAATGAAGGGATGGAAATTGTTGGCATTGCAAAAGTTGATAAAGAATTTTACCAGGATCCGACTACAGATGATGCTAATTGGGTAGTAGTTGATCTGAAGCCGCATAAAAAATTAAAAAAACCTGTTACTCTCTCACAAATAAAGACAGATAAGCGTTTGCAGGAAATGGCGCTTGTTCGTTTAGGCAGATTATCTGTACAACCTGTTACAGAAAAAGAGTGGAAAATAATTATGGAACTGGCAGGAGAAAACTCTTAAAAAACTTTTTACAATTAATGTATCATAAATTTAATAATGCCGATTAATGCTCCAACAGTTGCTAAAAATTGTACAATATTTATCCAGTACATTTGTTTTACAAGTCTGTTTTCTAACGCTGCAATCTCAAGCTTAACAGAAGTAATATCTTCTTTTGTAGCAAGCACATCTTTCTTTTGATCGTATTTTTGTTCAGCTTTTGCTTCAAAGTATTCTATCAAAGTTGCAGCTTCTTTTCGCCAAGCTTTGTTTTAAAAATATCATATACTTTAAGCTCTAGTGAATTCATGAAAAAGAGTTTATTCAAAAGTAAACATTTTCATTTGTTTAATCAAGCTAATGAATGCATAGCCATCTGTTATGAAAGGTAAAAAGAAATTAATTGTTCTCACCGGCGCTGGCATAAGTGCAGAAAGCGGATTAAAAACTTTCAGGGACAGTGATGGATTGTGGATGGGTTATGATGTGTATGAAGTTGCTTCTCCGCATGGATGGAAAAAGGATCCAAAACTTGTTCTGGATTTTTATAACATGAGAAGAAGAGATGTTGCAGCGGCT
>JADGPX010000024.1 GCA_017882215.1 Chitinophagaceae bacterium
TGTGTTATAATAAGTCGGATTTTTAATTTCTTCTTTATCAATAATTTTCCTGTTTAAAATATAAAATCTCAGAGGATTAAGGGTATCAATTTGCATGGTTTTAAAACCGTTGCAATAATCAAATTTTTTAAGAAAGTATTTTGAATCCTGTCTCCAAAATACATATTTAGGTTTTTCATAAGCACAAGTATCGAATGTAATATCTTCTCCAGAACATTCTAGAGAATAAATAAGAAAAGTGTCGATTTTTAATGGATTTATAAGATTTTTTTGAATATTACCTTCGATGGCTTGTCCCTTTGTAATTAAGGAACAACTTAAAAAAATATAAAGGATAAGCAGCTTCATTAAATTAAGACGCTTTTATAAAGCCTTTCCATAAATTCTAAGATATTGATTTAGCTATAAAGTAAATTTGCTCATGTCTTCCCACATCCAACATATCATTGCTCACTTTGATTTGGATTCGTTTTTTGTTTCTGTAGAAATATTAAATGATTCTTCATTAAAAGGCAAACCTGTAATTGTTGGCGGAGCAGAACGTGGTGTGGTAGCAGCCTGCAGCTATGAGGCAAGAAAATTTGGTATCCATTCTGCTATGCCTTCTGCAAAAGCAAAACAGCTTTGTCCACAGGCAATTTTTGTAAAAGGAACAAGAGGAGAGTATAGCCGATATTCAAGATGGGTTACAGAAATAATCGCTTCCAAAGCTCCGCTGTTTGAAAAGGCTTCAGTGGACGAATTTTATTTAGACCTTACGGGAATGGATAAATATTTTGATCCGCTGCAATGGACAATTGATCTGCGCCAGCAAATAATTAATGATACAAAACTGCCAATTTCTTTTGGATTAGCCAACAATAAAATGGTGGCTAAAATGGCTACCAATGAAGCTAAGCCAAATGGTTATCTGCAGGTTACTTTCGGAAAAGAAAAAGAATTTTTAGCGCCGCTCGATGTAAATAAAATTCCCGGTGTAGGCGAGCAAACGGGGCAGGTATTAAAACACATGGGAATAAATATCATTGCTGATATTCATAACAGCAGTGCAGATGAACTGGAAAACAGGTTAGGCAAATGGGGGATAGATCTATGGAATAAAGCGCAGGGAATTCATACATCCAAAGTAGTTCCTTATCATGAGGCAAAATCAATTTCAACAGAAAATACTTTTGATGAGAATGTGCTTGATATGAAATTCTTAATGGGTGAGGTGGTAAGAATGACAGAAAGAATTGCATATGAATTAAGACAGGAAGAAAAAGTTGCAGGCTGTATCGCCGTAAAGATCCGCTATCCTGATTTTGAAACCACTTCGCGGCAAACAACTATTCCTTATACAGCAGCTGAAGATGAAATGATTCCCGTTGTAAAAGATCTGTTTCATAAATTATATAAAAAGGGGACCCCAGTACGCTTGCTGGGCGTACGTTTAAGCGAATTAACCAATAATGCAGTGCAGACAAATTTATTCAGCAATACAGAGAAAAAAGCAGGCTTGTATAAAGCCATTGATGATGTAAAAAACCGTTTTGGTAAACTTTCAGTTCGCAGGGCATCGTCTAAATAATTTTAGATTTCTGATTTTTTGATTTTAGATTTGCACTGATAGCTTGCCGTGGCATTTTAATTTTTTTAATTTTTAAATTAGATTTTATGAGTTTACGTTTAGGGGATACTGCTCCCAACTTTAAAGCAAAAACCACAGAGGGCGAAATAGATTTTTACGAATACCTTGGTAATAGCTGGGGCGTTTTGTTTTCGCATCCTGCAGATTATACTCCTGTTTGTACAACAGAATTAGGCAAGACCGCATTACTTAAAAATGAGTTTGAAAAAAGAAATGTTAAAGTGCTGGCTGTTAGTGTTGATCCGCTGGATAAACATATGGGCTGGAGAAACGACATCAATGAAACACAGAACTGTTCAGTTGATTTTCCGATAATTGCTGATGAAGACAGGACTGTTGCCAACCTCTATGGAATGATTCATCCCAATGCATCAGAAACTTTTACGGTGCGTTCACTATTCATAATAGGTCCTGATAAAAAAATAAAATTAACGCTCACATATCCTGCCTCAACAGGAAGAAATTTCCAGGAGGTTTTGAGAGTGATAGATTCTTTACAGCTTACTGCAAAATACGGTGTGGCAACGCCTGCAGACTGGCAGTATGGTGAAGATGTAATAGTTGTGCCTGCAGTAAGTACAGAAGATGCGATGAAGAAATTTGAAAAAGGAGTGAAGATCGTTAAGCCATATTTGCGTTATACACCACAACCGGATCTTGATTAAAATAGATTTTCATTTTCGGTTTATTGTATTTAGTCATTGGGTCATTAAGTCATTGCTATAGGCGACTTGAAAATATTAATGGCCTGATGACTATTGACTTTTAAGTTCTGTTCTTCTTTAATTGTTGCAGCAAGGCTCTCATATCTTTTGGTAAATCTGCTTTCAGGTCAAGCTCTTTATTATTTCGGTCTTTAAATTTTAATTCATAAGAATGTAATGCCAACCTGCTTAATAATGGTCTTTCTTCCTCAACATGCTGGCTAAGTTTAAATTTTTTCTTGAAAGAAGAAAGTAAAATTGGTTTTGGATCTCCATACAATTCATCACAGGCAATAGGATGCCCAAGATGCTTCATGTGAACACGTATCTGGTGTGTTCTACCTGTATGGATATGAAACTGAACCAAAGAATAAATACCATATTCTTCCAGCACTTCATATTCTGTTACTGACGGTTTGCCTTTTTTGCTTACTGCCATCATCCCTTTATGTACGGGATGTTCAGCAATTGGCTCTTCAATTATTCCTTTTTTATTTTGAAGTGTGCCCTGGATTATCCCGAGATAATATTTTTCTACATTTCTTTGTTCAAACAGTTGAGAAAGAAATTTATGCGTTGCTTCATCCTTAGCAAATAAAATAATTCCGCTGGTATCTTTATCTAAACGATGAATAATAAATATTTTTTCATACTGTTGCTGTAATGTTTTATACAATGAATTCAGTGATTCATTATGCCTGTCGGGTATGGTTAACAAGCCTGAAGGTTTGTTTATAGCAACAAATCTTTCATTTTCAAAAATGATACCCCCTGCCCCCCTCCGTAGGAGTCCTTTCGGACTAAAGGGGTGATTGAGAAGTTTGTAATCTTGAGAAAAGTTTTCCATATCAATTAACCTGTTCTTTCTCCTTCTCTTTTGGGGAAGCCTGCCCGGAAGATACGGTCGGACGGGGACGGGATGAGGTTGGATTATTCATGTATTTAAGCAAACGAATTTCCTTCTCACTTAAATACCGCCACTTTCCTCTTTCCACATTTTTTTTAGTAAGACCTGCATACATAACACGGTCAAGCGCTTTTACATCATAACCCAGGTGTTCAAAAATGCGGCGTACAATGCGATTACGTCCGCTATGGATTTCCATGCCAATCACTGCTCTGTCATTTGAATCTGCGTATGCTAAAGCATCGGCATATATCTCGCCATCTTCCAGCGTAAAACCATTTACAATTTTATCGAAGTGTGCTTTTGTAACAGGCTTGTCTAACTTTACCTCATACACTTTTTTTATATTATAACTTGGGTGCGTAAGCCTTTGCGTAAGTTCTCCATCATTGGTAAATAATAAAACTCCGGAAGTATTCCTGTCCAGCCTGCCTATTGGATATATTCTTTCTGAAGTAGCGTGTTTAATTAATTGCAGTACGGTTTTTCTGCCTTGCGGATCATCTGTTGTGGTTATATAATCTTTTGGTTTATTTAAGAGAATGTAAACCATGTTTTTTGTGACAAATAATTTTTTACCGTTAAACATTACTACATCTTTATCTGTTACTTTAAATCCGGGCTCTGTAACTATATTGCCATTTACAGTGATCTTTCCTTCTTTTATTAATGGCACTGCATCTCTTCGTGAGCCCACTCCGCAATGCGCAATAAATTTATTTAAAGGCATTTCAGTAAATGTTGGATGTTGGATGTTAGATGTTAGATGTTTTGTTGCAAATTGAGATTTATAACTTCTGCCTTGCGGCTTGCCTGCCTGTCCGGTGGGCATATAGCTTGTAGCTTGTGGCTTATTCCTCAGTGCTCTTTTTTCTTCAAACCTTTTATTAATAGCTTCTGCCCGTGCTTTTTTTGCTGCTTTTTTTTCCTGTTTGAATTTTTCTTTTATCGCAGCATTATTTTTTTTGATTACGAATTTTTTAAATGGTTGCTGACTCATACATTGAAGTGTTTACTGTTTTTCAACAGGGATGAATGGCGAAGATAAAATAAGCCTTTCATCTAACCTATTGAAAGAAATTAGATAAATAGATTCACTTAAATTCGCAACCTAAAATCATCTCGCATGAAAAAAATAATTATTTACTCTCTGATATTATTTTCCTCTTCAATATATGCACAAACACTCCGGCAGCTGCAGGAAAAAAAAGTTTTATTACCTAATGGCTGGAGTTTAACCCCTGCAGGCAGAAGTTTTTCTTTGGGAGATCTTCCACTAAACATTGCTGTATCATCTTCTAAAAAATATATGGCAGTTACAAATAATGGTCAGAGTACACAAACCATCCAGCTTATTGATGTAAAAAAAGAGAAAATCCTGGATAATATAGAGATTGCTAAAAGCTGGCTGGGATTAAAGTTTAGTGCTGATGAAAAATATTTGTATGCCTCCGGCGGTAATGATAACTGGATACTGAAATATTCCATCACTAATAATAAACTTCTTTTAAAAGACAGTATAAAGCTCGGTAAAAAATGGCCTGAAAAAATTTCACCTGCCGGAATTGAAATTGATGATGAAAAGAATCTATTGTATGTTGTTACAAAGGATAATAATTCATTGTATGTCATTAATCTTACTAATAAAAAAATTATTCATCAATATAAATTAAATGCTGAGGCATACACCTGTTTATTATCTCCTGATAAAAAAGAATTATACATTACCTGCTGGGGCTGTGATAAATTATTGGTCTTTGATACAGAGAAGCTAAACGTAAAAAACGAAATTGCTGTGGGTGATAATCCCAACGATATGTGTTTAACAAAAAACGGAAAATATCTATTTGTTGCCAATGCAAATGATAATTCAGTTTCGGTAATTGATATTAAAAAGAAAAAAGTTATTGAAACACTTACCTCTTCATTATATCCTGATGCACCTCCAGGTTCCACTACTAATGGAGTAGCATTAAGCGGGGATGAAAAAACTTTGTACATCGCCAATGCAGATAATAATTGTTTGGCAGTTTTTGATGTAAGTAAACCCGGTACAAGCACCAGCAAAGGATTTATTCCTGTAGGCTGGTATCCTACCTGTGTAAAGGTGATCGAAAAAAAAATATATGTAACCAATGGTAAAGGATTTTCTTCCATGGCAAACCCATACGGACCTAATCCAACAATAAAAAAACAAAAAATAAATTATCAGGGAGGAGATAAAACCAAGCCTGTAGAAGAGCAATACATTGCAGGTTTATTTAAAGGAACTATGAGTATCATTGATTTGCCTTCTGTAAAACAATTGGGTATGTATTCAACGCAGGTCTATCGAAATACGCCTTATACAAAAAAGAAAGAACTATTATCACAAGGAGAAGAAGGAAACCCAATTCCAAAAAGAATAGGAGATCCTTCGCCTATTAAATATGTGTTTTACATTATCAAAGAAAATCGTACATACGACCAGGTATTAGGGGATATAAAAGAAGGTAATGGAGATAGCAGTCTTGTTTTATTTGGTGAAAAAATTACACCCAATCAGCATAAACTTGCAAAAGAATTTGTGTTGCTTGATAATTTTTACGTGGATGCCGAAGTAAGTGCAGACGGACATAACTGGAGCCTTGGAGCTTATGCTACAGATTATCTGGAAAAGAATTGGGTAACAAGTTATGGTGATCGTGGAGGGAGCTATGATGCCGAAGGTACGAGAGCTATCGCCAATAATAAAGGTGGATTTTTATGGGATCATTGTAAAAAAGCCGGTGTTAGCTACAGAACATATGGAGAGTTTGCCGACAATTATAAACCAAACATTCCTGTGCTGGAAGATCATTTTTGTAAATATTATACCAGCTGGGATCAAAAAGTTAGAGATACCATAAGGGTAAACCAATGGAAGAGAGATTTTGATTCATTGGTGGCAATAAATCAATTGCCGCATTTAAATACTTTGCGTTTAATAAATGACCATACAGAAGGTATGGCTAAAGGCAGACCAACACCCTTTGCTCATGTAGCAGATAATGATCTTTCTGTGGGAATGTTTATTGAATATTTAAGTAACAGTTCTGTATGGAAAGATTGCATTGTTTTTATTTTGGAAGACGATGCACAGAACGGCCCTGATCATGTGGATGCTCACCGTAGCCCGGCTTATGTGATTGGTCCGTACGTTCGCAGGCATTATGTAGATCATACACCTTATACTACCAGCGGTATGCTGCGAACAATTGAATTGATTTTAGGAATACCGCCCATGAGCCAATACGATGCAGCCGCACAGCCCATGTGGCGCTGTTTTACAAACAAAGTTGATCTTACTCCATTTACTGCAAAGCCTAACAATATTGACCTTTCAGAAAAGAATACTGCGGTAAATGAACTCTCTAAAAAAAGTGAGCAATTCAATTTTGCACAGGCAGATGCTGTAAATGATTTTGAATTCAATGAAGTTTTGTGGAAGGGAATAAAAGGAATAAACACACTGGTGCCATCACCAACAAGAGGTGCATTTTTAAAAGTGAATAAGAAAAAAGATATTGATTAATGAAAAAAATAATTTTTGCAGCTTTTATTATCGTTACAATATTCAGTTCCTGTTCTGTTACACGCAATGGAATTACAAAGCAGGCTGTTGCTGTAAATTCATTAAAATATCTTGGCGAATATATTGTTCCATACAATCAGCCATTTAAAGGAACCACTGTCGGCGGGCTTTCCGGCATTGATTATGATTCGTTACATCAGCTCTATTATCTCATTAGTGATGACCGTTCACAAATTAATCCTGCAAGATTTTATACGGCAAAAATAAATTTTACGCAAAGCGGAATTAGCAATGTTGAATTTGTAAATGTTACTACATTGCTACAACCCGATGGCTCATCTTATCCTGATAGAAAAAAGGATCCTGCACATTCGCCTGACCCCGAAGCTTTGCGCTATAATCCTGTTATAGATAAGTTTGTGTGGACAAGTGAAGGTGAAAGAATAACAGGAAAAGAAACGATTCTTGAAGATCCTGCAATTACAATTATAAATAAAGAAGGAAAATATATTGACATTTTTCCTTTGCCAATACAAATGCATATGCATCCAACTGAAAATGGCTTACGTCAAAACAGCGTTTTTGAGGGACTGGCATTTGCGGATAATTTTAAAATAATGTACATAAGTGTTGAAGAACCATTATATGAAGATGGGCCCCGGGCCGGATTAAGAGATACTATCACATGGACAAGAATAGTAAAATATAATGTAGCCAGTCGTAAGCCTGTTGCGCAATATGCATATCACATAGAACCAATTGCTCATCCATCCATTCCTGCCAATGAATTTAAGATCAATGGTATTCCTGATATACTTGCTGTTGGAGGAAAAAAGCTGCTGGTGATTGAGCGTTCATTTTCTACCGGTGTGCTGGCTTGCACAATACGTGTTTACATCTCCAATCTTTCCCATGCATCAAACATTGCAGGCACAGCATCTTTAAAGCAACAACCTCCTGCGCATCCTGCAAACAAAAAGTTATTGATAAATATGGATGACCTGGGTATTTACATTGATAATATTGAAGGTGTGACTTTTGGACCTGATCTTCCTAACGGGCATAAGACATTGATCTTTGTATCCGATAATAATTTTTCTAAAGAACAAAAAACACAATTCCTTTTATTTGAAGTGAATTAATCTTTTAATTCCTCGCATTTGTAACCGGCGTTTTTTATGATGCCCTCAATTTTTGCAGGATGAAGGTCTACAGTTTCTATTCTTAATATTTTATCAGCATCTTTAAGATCAACATTCCATTTTATAATGCCAGGGTGTTTTGCAATATGCGGATGTATTGCGGAAACATTTTTTTTATACCTAATGTTAGTTTTAAAAACCAGCACTTCCATAATTATAAGTTTTAAAATTATTCTGATTGGAATGTTTGTGCATCACTTTTTCCTCTCCACATGTTACAGCGATTTTTCCATTCAGCTTTAAATTGCTCTCTTTCTTCGGGGGTCATGTTCGAAAATTTTTCCCGCATCATATTCGATCTCCTGCTGCCACGTTTGCCGCCCCATCCACCATTAAAACCAAACAGGATCTTGCTCAAAACAAATATTCCAGCTGCCTGCCAGTAGGTTATTGTTCTTACGCCGGTTGCCGTTGCCAATACACCATTCCATAGCAGCATTACAAGCCAAATGAATAATGCAAATCCGCCAATTGCAAGGGGTGCGATTAAAAGCATCCTGTTAATTCTTTTCATTCTGTTCATACATATTTATTTTAAAAATTTAATAATTCGTTTTTTACAATCTCAAGTCTTTGTCTCAGGTGCAGTACTGCATACCGTTTTCTTGAGATCAGCGTAGCAACTGAAACTCCTGTGTGTTTTGATATTTCATCAAAAGAAATAGCATTTAATTCATGTTGTACAAATGCTTCCTTCTGTTCCTGCGGTAGCTCATTTAATGCCTCATTGAGAGTAGTCCAGAAAATGCTCCGTATATATTCTGTTTCAGGATCTGTATTTTCTGAAAATAATATCTCATTCCACCCGGTATCATCTTCTTCATTATCAAAAAAAATATCATCCAGCAGTTCGGTTCTTTTCTTTCTGTAACTATCTGTTATTTTGTTTCTTGCAATTGTAAAAAGCCATGAGCTTAATTGCTCAACTGGTTTTGTATTGCCTGCAAGCTGGTAGAATACTTCCTGCAGAATATCTTCAGCATCTTCATTACTGGCAACACGTTGTTTAATAAAACCAAATAATCTTTTGCTGTAGGCTTTGATAGTTTCGGTAATATTTTTTTGTTCACTCATTGTTGCCGCTATACTCAGAACTTCCTCCATTATATATGTAGACGAATGACAAAGAAGAATATTTTAAAAAATGAAAAGATTTGTAAGATATTCTTTAAAGTTCTTTAATTAACTCAGTCAATTCCTTTTCTTCCAGAACTGAACGTTGAGAGCTATTATTATCCCAGTGCCATTTTATTAAAGAAATTTTTCCATCAGCTATTTCAATACCTGTAATATCTGCATCATTATAGCAGCAGCAACCACTGTTAAAGTAGGAAGGCTTTAATTTATTATGCTTTTCAGCAGCCGCAATTTTATTATTATTTACGGTATTGTTAGGATGATCAGAATATAATCCCGATGCAAAAACAGGTTTATGTGTATGCCCGGTTATGAGTAATAAGTATTCCCGCCTGCTGCTCCATTCATGCATCATAATATTATGCTTATCACGAAGTGTAAAATCATTTGCAGGTGTATTTACATTTATCTCCAGGTATCTTTGAAGTGGCCGCCAGATATGAGCGACCATCCATGTGCTGAAAGCATTATTGTCACTCATTTTATCTCCCTGGTGTCCATGCGTTAAAAAAATGGAAAGAGGTTTTTCGTTTATTATTGTTTTTAGCAGAATACCTTCCCATACAGGCAAAGGCAATGTAAAAATATCTTTAAACCATATATCTACATCCAGTTTATTTTTCCAGGTCAGATCGTGATTGCCGAATGTTTTATAATATTTATTTTCCTGTTGAAATTTTGCTTCGGATCTTAAAGCTGTAATGTTTTTTGATATAACTTCTTTAGGCTTATACTTCCACAATTCTTCCGCATCGCCAAGATTTATGTAAGTGAATTTATTAAGCAAATAATAATCGAGAGCGGCTAAATAATTCGGTTCATTACTGGCAAAATCATCTCCATGATCCTTATTGCCTTTATGATGATCGCTGAAGATGATGAATTTATCTTTTGCAATATCTATGTTGATTACAACACCTTTTTTCCCAGGTTTTTCTTTAAGATTATTCAATAGCCTCGTTAAAGATCTGAACACGTTTTTTCTATTTGGTGCAGAGGCATTAGACGCAAGCTTTGTTAGCCATGGTCTTAATATTTTTTGCAGAAATTTTTTCAAAGTTTTTATTTAAACAATCTGCCAATCACAGGTAATTTTTGAAATTCTTTTCTTTCGATGTTCATAATAAACAATAGGTAAATAAGCAATAAAAAGCTTGCCGCTGAAATATTTACTAACCTGTTATTGAAAAAATGAATAACTGTACAATGTACAAAAAATAAGAGTATTACAATTATTATGTAGGCGCATAATTTTTTCCATGCGTACGGAATTCGATATGCTTTTTGCCCCCATATAAACGAAATAACCATCATGCTTCCATAACAAAAAAATGTAGCCCAGGCGCATGCCATGTAACTGTAATAAGGAATGAAAACATAATTAATAACTAATGTAATAACAGCTCCGATTATAGTAATGTATGCCCCTGAAATTGTTTTATGTGTAAGCTTGTACCAGATGGAAAGATTGTAATAAATACCAAGGAACATATTTGCCAAAAGCAGTATAGGCACTACTTTCAAGCCTGTCCAGTAAGTTTTTTTGCTGAGAAAATATTTCCAGATATCTAAATAAAGCGCTACAATCAAAAACATAACAGTGATGGCGATCACAAAAAATTTCATTACCCGTGCATAGGTTCTCTGGGGATTTTCTCCTTCTGATTGTTTAAAGAAGAATGGCTCTGCACCCATACGAAAAGCCTGGATAAAAAGGCTTATCAAAATAGAAAGTTTATAACAGCCGCTGTAAATTGCCACTTCATTTTTTGCAGCTTCCACTGAATGCACTGGAGCCCACCAGCCCAGCATTATTCTGTCAAAAGTTTCATTTATCATACCACCAAACCCAGCAATTATTAATGGCAAAGAATAGATCATGATTTGTTTCCATACAGTTGCGTTAAACTTCCATTTGAATGCAAACAGTTCTCTTGATAATAAGATTAAAGTGATAAATGAACCAATAAGATTAGCCAGAATAACATAGCCAACTCCATAATTTTTTATATAATATTTTGCCACTAAACCGGTAGGATCATTGGCAACGATCTTTGGGCAAACAGAAATAAAAAAATACGTTAAGCCAATGGTTATAAGAATACTCGTTATGCGGATCAATGCAAATTTTCGTGGACGACCTTCCTGTCTTAATCTTGCAAAAGGCAATGTAGACAAAGTGTCTAAGGCAATTATCAATGCACTGTAGGTAATAAACTCAGGATGATCATCAAGCCTTAGCCAATGTGCAACAGAAGTATGTGATAATAATAAAAGCGTAGTTAAAAAAATGGTGCTGATGAAAATAGATATGGAAGAAGTACTGTAAATATCTTTTTTAAAACCTTCTTTATGTGAAAATCTAAAGTATGCAGTTTCAATACCATAAGTAAAGATCACATTTAAAAAAGGTATAGCGGCATATACAAGACTCATCTCACCATAGCCTGAAACAGCTAATACACCTGTGAGATAGGGGGTGAGGAGATAATTTAAAAATCTTGCAGCGATAGAACTGGCGCCATACCAAACTGTTTGCTCTGCTAACTTTTTAATACTGCTCAATTTTCCTTTTTAAAAATCAAATTTAGTTGTATAATTTTTAATTAGCTACTCTGTTAATGCCTGCACGCTTTCTAAGTTTAGTGTATCTTTAATAAAAATATTTAATCATGAAAAAATTAATTTATACACTTATAGCCATTCTCTTCTTTAATATCACAGTTTCTTCGCAGGCACGCTATGTTTTTATTGATTTTAAAGATGCACAAAAGCCCGCTATTCAAAATGAATATTCTTTTTCTGATAAAATAGTCAGCAATGCTATTGATGATAAGATGACAAAAATGGGTTACAAGGGTAAAGAAACAAAAGGATATACAGTTTATAAAGGCGTGGTAATACCTGAGTTGGGTAACCAGCCGTATGATCTGTATTTTAAGGTAGACAGGAAAAGTCGGAAAGAAAAAGATAATGCTGTTGTTAGTATGCTGATTTCTACGGGTAGCGAGAATTTTATCAGCGATACTTCTGACAGCAAAACAATTAATAATGCAAAAAATTATCTTGATAATTTAAGAATTTCAATTGAGGCATATGACCTTCAGCAACAAATTAACGCACAGCAGGATATTGTAACAAAAGCTGAAAAAAAATATAAATCATTGGAGAATGATGCAGATGATCTTCAAAAAAAGAAAAAGAAAATAGAGCAGCAAATAGAAGATAACTTAAAGGCGCAAAAAGATCAGCAGGCTGAAATTGAAAAACAACGGCAACTTTTTGAAACAATAAGGGCGAGACAGAAATAAGTTAAAAGTGATAGGTTGTATGTTATACATTATCTATTAAAAATTTATCTTTTTTCTTGATAATTTTATTTCTCCTTTCTTTTTTTTAGACTCTATTCTCTTTTCTTTAGCTGCTTTGGATGGTTTGGTAGGCTTTCTTTTTTTAGGCTGAATTAAAGCCTGGTTTATCAAGATATTTATTTTTCTTATTACTTCTTCTTTATTGCCAAGCTGTGATCGCTCGGTTTGACTTTTTACCAGTAAAAATCCCTCATCAGTTATTTTATTAGCAAGTTTTATTCTTATCCGATCTTTT
The DNA here is from genome assembly GCA_017882215.1 of Chitinophagaceae bacterium. GTDB lineage: Bacteria > Bacteroidota > Bacteroidia > Chitinophagales > Chitinophagaceae > Ginsengibacter. The sequence goes on from JADGPX010000024.1 coordinate 12,740, forward strand.
TGTTCTAAAGAAAGTAATCGTGAAGCCTGCACGTTAAAATAACCTTCTACCATTGTTTCCACCTTGTTTACATTTTGTCCGCCACTGCCGCCGCTTCTTGCTGTTTTAAACTTTATTTCTTTTAAAACATTTATCATCTTCTAAAGTTAATTAAGTATTTAGTGAATGTGAACCTTAGCAATATTATTTACGTTAATTTTAATATGACAGAAAAATTTTACATTTTTGCATATACTAATCGGGAACCAATGCTCAACAGGATATATAATTCATTGACGGAGAAAAAGCGGCACGGCAAAAAATCGTTTGCTGTTTTAATAGATCCTGATAAAGTGAATAATGAAAAAATGCAGCGGCTGATCGATCTTGCTATAGGTGCAAAAGTTGATTATTTTTTGGTTGGAGGTAGTTTGGTTATTTCTAATTATTTAGATGAGTGTATACAGTACATAAAGAGATCATGCAATATTCCTGTTGTACTTTTCCCCGGAAGTCCTTCGCAGGTTTCAAAATATGCCGATGCATTATTATACCTGTCATTGATAAGCGGACGTAACCCGGAGTTGTTGATCGGGCAGCATGTTATCAGTGCGCCGGTTGTAAAGAACAGCGGGCTGGAAATAATGAGTACCGGCTACATAGTAATTGATGGAGGAGCGCCTACAACGGTTTCTTATATTTCCGGTGCAGCGCCTTTGCCCTCAGATAAAGATGATATTGCCATGTGTACCGCAATGGCAGGTGAAATGCTGGGCATGAAAATAATTTATATGGATTCCGGCAGTGGCGCTAAAAGACCTATCACAGAAAGCATGATTGAAAAAGTTTCGCAATCCATTTCTGTTCCTTTAATTATTGGTGGTGGTATTACAAATCCTGAAAAAGCTTACCTGAATTGTAAAGCAGGCGCTGATGTAATTGTTGTTGGTAACGCTATTGAAAAAGATGAGAGTCTTATTTTTGAAATAGCTGCTGCTGTTCATTCAGTGCTGGTGAGGGTTTAGTCAGATGGTCAAATGGTCAATAGTCAATGGTCAATAGTCAATGTCAATAGGTATTTTACATAATGACTAATGACTAATGACTGCTACTCTTGATGGTGTATCTTTTCCGCTCACAATCGTTTTTGAGCTAATGGCGATTGCCTTTATAATTTCTGCCATATTGTTCATATCAAGCGTTTCTATTTCATCACTTTGTTTGTGATAGTTAGGTTCATTATCCATTTTAGAAGTTGAAATGGTATGCGCCGGAACACCTAATGCAGCAAGCGTTGCATTGTCGCTCCTGTAAAATAAATTTTGTGTTGGATAAGGATCAGGCTCAAAATGAAATTTAGAATTAATAAGATTTGCCTGTAAAATTTTTCCAAAGTCAGATCTTTCGTAACCGGTTATATACGCTGAATTTATTCCCCATTTACTCTCTGTGCCAATCATTTCAATATTGAACATAGCAACAACTTTATCAGGGTCTAATTGTTTTGAGAAATACCGGGAGCCATAACCGCCAACTTCCTCGGCAGTGAAGGCAACAAAAATCAAGGTGCGTTCATTATTTTTTAACTGGGTAAAATATTCTGAAAGCATGATAACGGCTGTAGTTCCTGCTGCATCATCGTTTGCGCCATTATAAATTGAATCACCTTTTGCATCAGGCTTGCCAATACCTAAATGATCATAATGCCCTGAGAAAATAACATACTCATCTTTTTTACTTTTTCCGGGAAGAATACCAACAACATTTGCCATCGGAAGACGTTGCACCTCCTGAATTATTTCAAGGTTGTACGTTGAAGGAATGGATGAGGATAACAGAAAAACTACACTGCTATTTTTTTCGAAAATGACAGGATTTGATTTTTTAAACCTGGCAAATCTGGTTGTATAAAAGGTATCAACAATAACCAAATAATTCTTATCAGACTCAGTATATTTTGAAACTTCATTTCTTAAATCTTTGTTGGCTGATATTGTTGCCAGCTCATAGTTTGAATTATTGTTTAGGCTAATGTTCTCTTTTGTACTAATTACCATAATGTTCCGAGCATCAGCTTCGCGTCCGTCAATTTCACCTTTTACAGAAATGATTTTTGGTTTAATTACATTGGAAGATTGCAGAAAAGAGAAAGCGCTATTGAAAAATTTCAGCCCATTCTTTTTAAATTCTGATGCAATAAAATCAGCAGCTTTATCAATTGCAGGTGTAAAAGTTCTTCGTCCCTGCATACTATCAGATGAAAGTACTTTTTCGATTCTTTCAACTTCAGTTGCATTAATAATTTTATCAATTGATTGTGCAGTTGCAAAATTTACAAAAGCACTACAGAAAATCAGGATATAAATTCTTTTCATGCTTTTTACTTATCAACTTATCAACCGATAACTTTTTTTACAAGCTCATCATTTCTTTAAATTTAACAGCCTGCCTGCGGCTAACTTCTACCTTTTCTCCTCCCATTATTTCCAATAATAATCCTCCATTAAAGTAAGGTTCTATTTTTTCTATCATCCTTAGGTTTACAATATGTTTCCGGTTAGCTCTGAAGAAAACTTTATCATCTAATCTTTCTTCTAAAGAGTTAAGAGATTTTAAAATAAGGGGTTTGTGTCCGGCAAAAAACACTTTTGCATAATTACCCACACTTTCAAAAAGGCGAACATCAGAAAGTTTTACAAACCAACAGCGTTCACCGTCCTTTACAAATACCTGGTCATTCTCTCCCAATAAACCGCGATTCATATTTGAGTACGATAATCTTTCCTCTTCATCTTTTTGCTTCACCTTCATTAATGCATCAGCAAGCCGTTTGGGTTCTACAGGCTTCATCAGGTAATCCAATGCATTTACTTCAAAAGCTTTTAAAGCATACTCGTCATACGCAGTTACAAAAATTACATGCGGCGCTCTTTCCAGTTCCGTCAGCATATCAAATCCTGTTTTCCCCGGCATTTGTATGTCCAAAAAAATAAGATCAGGACTCAGGCTTTCAATCTTATCAATGCCTTCATTGGCATTAGCGGCTTCCCCAATTACTTCCACTTCAGGAAATTCCTGTAAAAGTTTTTTTAACTCATTTCTTGCTAAACGTTCATCATCAATAATGATAGCTTTCATACAATGATTTTTATTCACAATGTTTAAAAAGTAATCAGGTTATTTATCATTTAGTCAATAAGCAATAAAAATCATACTGACTCAATGACCCATTGACCAATGACTAATTTAATAATTTACCGGTATAATTATTTTACACTCTACCATATTATTGCCAACATTCTTAATTTCAAAGCGTGCTTTACCATGATAAAGAAAACGAAGGCGATCCTGGGTGCTCTTTATTCCAAATCCGTCATCATTTATAACATCATTTAGTTGTCCGGAGTTTTGTACTACTAATTCATGATTATTATCTTTAAAATCAGAACAAATTTTTATAAATCCGCCATTGATGCTTTTACTTATTCCATGTTTAATGGCATTTTCTACCAGCGTCTGCAACATCATTGGCGGTACGGGCTGTTCCAGAGTATCTTCATCAATCTTCAATTCTACTTTTAATCTTTCTTCAAAACGCATTTGTTCCAAAGCAAGATAATCTTTTACTATGTCAAGCTCTTTATGTAATGGTACGGTTTCCATTTTTTCTACATGCATACTGCTTCGTAAAATATTGGAAAGTTCGGTGATAGCCTTTCGTGCCCGCTGTGGGTTTTCATCAACCAAAGCCCTTATACTATTTAACGAGTTGAAAATAAAATGCGGATTAATGTGAGACTTTATGGTTTTTACTTCAAGTGCCTTTACTGTTTTTTCAAGCGTTAACCTATCTACCTGGTCATTACGATTTTTTTCTACAAAGTGCCAAACCATATATAACAATAGCCATAATGCAACTAATATAAATGTAAAAATGATCTCCCACCAAAATCTTCCCTTGCGCTGATCTTCGTATTGCCAATCTCCATTTTGGTTTCTGTACCAACCTGTAGATTTTTTAATACTGATAAATGCAGTTGCATAATTTAATGCGGACTTAGAAGTATCCTGAAGCTGCAATTTATTTGCATTGGAAAGATAATAATTAGTGCCGGCTACATTTAATTGGTTTTCTTTATTAATGGCTTTATTAAGGTCTTCCTTTTTTTCGTATTCAATTAAAGATGTTTTTGTTAGCAGAGCTGTGGCTTTTGACCCATAATACACAGTTAGACCTGTGAGGGTGACACCTGAAATAAAAAGCATTATTACTTTTTTTGTGGGCAAACGCATCCATTGCATTTTTTTTAAAACAAAACGCAATAAGTGAGTGGCTAAAATAGACCAGACAAGTTCTATAAAAAGGTCTGTCAGAAATACCCTGCTTTTTTCAGGTGGTTTTAAATACATATCATGGGCAAACTGATAAACAAAAAACAGGTTTATCATCGTCCATCCGCCCCAGCCGGCTACCTGGCATGCCCAATATCTTAGATTTAGTTTCAAGACTTCAAAATTACTTTGTTATTAGGCTAATTAACAGCGGCATTTGATTAATGGTGAAATGTGCTGCTGAAAGGCGAAGAATTATTTGATTAAAGTAAATTATTAGCGTACGTTATTTATCGTACTATCTTAAAATTAAAATCACCAGTACCTAATGCTCCCCATAATCTTATCCATATTGGTAATAGTTGCTCGGTGCCCCGTGAATTGGTTATATCTCCAAGATCAATAATGTTTTCGGTTTTCCAATTAAAGTTATCATGAAGTAATTCTTTTACTTTTTGCTTTGCATCTTCATCATTTCCGCAAATAAATAAATTATGATCACCATTGGCAAGCTTGTTTGCATCAACCATAAGGGAACAGTTTAAGGTATTTAATGTTTTAACTACTTTGGTTAGAGGAAAAGTATTTTGTATTGTTTCGCCAAGAGAGGTATCATTAACCAAAGATAGAGTTGGCGGCATACCTTTAGAAAAATCCAGGGGGTTAGCGACATCCACTAAAATTTTTTCTGCAAGATTTTGTTCACCTGCTGCGTTAAGCGCTTCCAGTGAATGCTCACCTTTTGTACAATTAAAAAGAATATCACCAAATTGAGCAGCATCAGCAAATGTTCCCTGCGAAGCATTTTTACCATTTGCTTTTGTCCACTCCGCTGCTTTTTCATTTGTTGCATCGCGGCTTCCCATTTTTACTTCATGTCCCTTTGCAATAAATGCAGTTGCCAAAGTATTACCAACCATACCGGTACCAAGAATTCCGATTTTCATTTTAATCAATTTTAGTTTTAATGTTTAGTTTTACAAAGATGATAAAGATAAATAAATGCCCAATCAAAATTTAAATACAGCTAAGGAATTATTAACTGCTGCGGATAAAGAATTTGAGAATAATATTCGCCCGGCTGTTATTGAAGAATTCTCAGGACAAAATCAGATAATTGAAAATTTAAAAATTTTTATAAAAGCAGCTAAGCTACGCAATGAAGCACTGGATCACATTCTTTTTCATGGACCGCCGGGGTTAGGTAAAACAACCTTAAGCAGGATAGTTGCTAATGAATTAGGCGTAAATATTAAAGAAACGAGCGGACCTGTTATTGAAAAGCCCGGTGACCTGGCGGGTCTTCTTACAAATCTTGAAGCGAATGATGTATTATTTATTGATGAGATCCATCGCCTGAGTAATGTGGTGGAAGAATATTTGTATGCGGCGATGGAAGATTATCGCATTGATATTATGATTGATACAGGACCCAATGCAAGAAGTGTACAGATAAATCTAAACCCATTTACATTAATTGGCGCTACTACAAGAAGCGGTTTACTTACTGCGCCTTTGCTTTCACGTTTTGGTATTAAATCAAGATTAGAATATTATGATGCTGTTACGCTGCAAAAAATAATTTTACGTTCTGCAGCAATACTCGGCACAAAAATAACTTCTGATGCTGCCACAGAAATTTCAGGAAGAAGCCGTGGTACACCACGTATTGCCAACGGACTTTTAAGAAGGGTAAGAGATTTTGCGCAGGTGCTTGGCAATGGCGTTATTGATCTTGCCATTACCCATCATGCGCTAAAAGCTTTGAATGTAGATGAGTATGGGCTGGACGAAATGGACAACAAAATACTTTTAGTTATAATCGAAAAATTTAAAGGCGGACCTGTTGGTATAACCACTATTGCAACTGCTGTAGGAGAAGAAACAGGAACACTGGAAGAAGTGTATGAACCATTTTTAATACAGGAAGGATTTTTAATGCGTACGCCACGAGGTAGAGAAGTTACACCAAAAGCGTATGAGCATTTAGGTAAAAAACCTTATGGAAATGCAGAAACTCCGTTATTGTTTTCGAGTATTTAATAATGTACGAAGTACGATGTTTGATGTTCGATTTCCTTAGATGTACAATAATTACAATCCATGAGACTTTTTATTATTTTTTTAATCACTCCTATTATAGCATTAACACAAACTTCGTTTAAAGGAATTATTATTAATTCAAAAACAAAAGCAGGCGTTTCTTTTGCAACAGTGGGACTAATAAAGGAGAATATAGGAACCAATGCGGATGAAGAAGGACGATTTACTTTAACCTCCGGCAATAGAAAACAAAACGATACCCTTTTGATTTCATGTGTTGGTTATGAAACATTAAAAACTCCGGCTGATAATTTATCGTCAAATATTTCTATCCCACTTAATGAGCAGGAATCTAAACTTGCAGAAGTGATTATTTCAGCTAAAAATAATTGGACCTTTGCCACATTAAACGATTTTTCAAATTGTGGGAATAACTATGTTGGTTCCAATGGCTATCAAACACAATTAGCACAACATTTTCAAGCATCTACAGACAATTCATACTTAACAGAAATTAAAATTTGTAGAATGAGCCTGAGTATTTTTGACCCTGAAAAAACAATATTTAGAATTCGTATTTATGATATGGACACCAAAACTAAAGCACCATCTTCTGATTTGTGCGATGAGGTTATTGAAGTAAAAACAAAAAGCAAATTCATTAATCTTAATCTGGAAAAATATAAAATCAATATACCAAACAAAGATTTTTTTGTTGCGATTGAATGGCTAAAAATTCCATACAATGAAAACAAAACTAAAACGAAACTAAATGGTAAAGAATTTGAGTATATTCATTACACTCCGAGCATTGGTTGGACAGACACTATGAATGAGAAAATGGAGGCATGGATGTTAGACTATCGCAACGTTTGGCACCCCATGTTTAAAATGCCTCATAATAAAACAAGCATTTCAATTTCTGCTACAATCAAATATTGACAGTAAAAAAATCTAATCCCATAAATCCCAGTTCAGACTATTCCTGCACAACCAGCCTGAAACCATTTCCATGAATATTTACGATCTCAATGCTCGGGTCATCTTTTAAATATTTGCGAAGCTTAGCAATATAAACATCCATGCTGCGTCCATTAAAATAAGTATCGCTTCCCCATATTTTTTTAAGCGCCGCATCTCTTTGCAAGAGATCGTTCTTATACTCACAAAGCATCTTTAATAATTCATTTTCTTTGGGAGATAATGTATGGGTCTGCTTATCTGCAGTTAACTGACGTAATCTTGGGTTGAAATGAAATTTTCCCAGATCATATTCTGCATTGGCTTCTTCCCTGTGCAGCTCTTCATTCCGTTTTAAAATAGCTTTTATTTTATGCAGCAATACGTCGCTGTCAAAAGGTTTGGTAATGTAATCATCAGCGCCAAGCTTATATCCCTGTATAATATCTTCCTTCATTGTTTTTGCAGATATAAAGAATAAAGGCATATCCGGATCTACATCACGAATTTCTTCCGCAACTGTAAATCCATCCATGTTTGGCATCATTACATCAAGCAAACAAATGTCAAATTTTTCACGCTGGAAAGCGGCAAGCCCCAGCCTTCCATCTCTTTCCAATATAACATCATAATCATTCAGCTCGAGATAATTTTTTAAAACCATTCCAAGGTTTGTGTCATCTTCGCAAAGAAGCACTTTAGGTTTTTTATTCTCCATAAAAAAGTATTTATTATAAATTAAAGATATTTCGTTTTTGGCAAAACAATCAAAAATCTCTTACAGCCATATTTGTGCCCAATTTTTTTA
>JADGPX010000195.1 GCA_017882215.1 Chitinophagaceae bacterium
GCCCATCCGCTTCCGAACCTTGTCATTCCTGCATTATTAAATTTTTCTTTAAAACCATCAAATGAACCAAATGCTTCATTAATAGCATCAGCCAACTTTCCTTCAGGATTACCGCCTGCATTAGCTGCAAGACTTTCCCAGAAAAAACTGTGGTTCCAATGCCCACCACCGTTATTCCTAACCGCAGGGCTTATACTTCCTGCATTCTTCACTAATTCCTCAATGCTTTTATTTTCATTTTCAGTTCCTGCAATTGCTTTATTTAAATTATCAACATATGCCTGGTGATGCTTATCATGATGTATCTGCATAGTTTGTTTATCGATGTGTGGCTCTAATGCTTCATAAGCGTAAGGCAGAGCCGGTACTGTAAATGCCATAAAATATATTTTTAAGTGTTATAAAAATGATTGAATGCAAATTTACTTGATAATATTACAAATGAACAGGCAGACTTCAATAATTTCCTTATCACGAAAGTTATCTTCTTGCTTTAAAGAATTTTTTTATCAGCGCTGCACATTCATCTTTACAAATACCACTTATAATTTCTGTTTTAGGATGAAACCTCACCCCTTTCCCCTCTCCACTTGTGGAGAGGGTTAGGGTAAGGGCTCCATGCTTTTCATCAGTTGCTCCATAAACTACCCTTGCAATTTTGCTCCAATATAAAGCACCGGCACACATAAGGCATGGTTCAATGGTAACGTACAAAGTTGCTTCAGGCAAATACTTTGATCCTAAAAAATTATACGCGGAGGTGAGTGCAATAATTTCTGCATGAGCTGTTGAATCGTTCAATTTCTCTACCTGGTTGTAAGCACGTGCAATAATTTTATCCTGCATAACAATAACAGCGCCTATGGGAACCTCGCCTTCATCATAAGCTTTTTGTGCTTCCTTCAAAGCCTGCCGCATATAATATTCATCACTTTCCGGCATTGTTGTTTTTATTTACCTTGAGGAACAAATTTAGCAGTAATGACTGATTTAAATTCCTCACTTGCAGATCTACGCAGTTATTATAACAGCCATTCTACAAAGTCGTATGCGTTTCGCAAAAAGCAATTACAGTTATTAAAACAAACACTTCTTGCTTACGAAAAAGAAATTGAAAAGGCATTGTATGCTGATCTTAAAAAGAATGCAGAAGAAACGTATGCCACTGAAACAGGATTAGTGTTAGCGGAAATTAATGTTGTACTAAAAAATCTTTGTCGATGGATGAAGCCTGAATCTGTTGAAACAAACCTTGTAAACTTCCCATCATCCAGTAAAATCTACAGAGACCCGTTAGGTGTGGTGCTCATCATTTCTCCGTGGAATTATCCGTTGCAATTATTGTTAATACCACTGATTGGTGCTATTGCAGGAGGAAATTGTGTTGTGCTTAAACCTTCGGAATTCTCTCCTGCAACATCTGCTTTGATAGAAAAAATAATTACAGAAATTTTCCCATCAGAATATATAAAAGTGATTACAGGTGATGGCGCTCAAGTAGTTTCTGCAATGATGAAAAATTTCAGATTTGATTATGTGTTTTATACAGGCAGCATACCAGTAGGAAAAATCATTTACCAGATGGCAGCAGAAAAATTGGTTCCTGTTACATTAGAGCTTGGTGGTAAAAGTCCCGCTATTGTTTGTGCTGATGCAAACATTACTGTTGCTGCAAAACGAATTGCATTCGGCAAATTTATAAACACAGGGCAAACCTGCATTGCTCCTGATTATGTGCTGGTACATAATGCGGTGAAAGAAAAATTTATAAATAAGCTGAAGGAAACGATCATGAAATTTTATTCAGATGATGCTGCAAACAATTATAACTATGGCAAGATCATCAATGAAAAAAGATTTGATAAGCTGGTAGGTTACCTGGCTGATGGAAAAATTGTAACCGGTGGTGAATACAACAGAGAAAAATTATTTATTGCTCCTACTGTGCTGGAAAATGTATCTCCCGATTCACCTATTATGCATGAAGAAATATTTGGTCCTGTATTGCCTGTAATTGGTTATAACACGACGGAAGAAGCAATGAACATTGTAGAGCGAAATGAAACACCACTGGCTTTTTATTTATTCACGAATGATAAGAACGAAGAAAAAGAATGGGTGGAAAAAATTTCCTTTGGTGGTGGCTGCATAAATAATACCGACTGGCATTTCACCAATCATCATTTGCCTTTCGGAGGTGTTGGCAATAGCGGCATAGGCGCCTATCATGGCAAATTCACCTTTGATACTTTTACCCGTGCCAAACCGGTTATGAAAACACCAACCTGGTTCGATCCTTCTTTTAAATATCCGCCGTTAAAAGGAAAATTGAAATTGTTTAAATGGTTTATTAAGTAGTAATTCAATATCGAAAAAAAAGTAATGGGCATTTTAAAAAAGATCATCACAAAATTTTATGGGCTTAGGATGAAGATATCAAAGCTTACAGGAATGGGCATTGATATAAGTACAAACAATAAAAAAATAAAATCGCCTGAAAGTTTTTACACTTTGGAGGCAAAAGCCAATAATGGAGAAGTGGTGGGCTTTGAAAAATTTCGGGGCAAAAAAGTTTTGCTCGTAAATCTTGCCAGCCAATGTGGATATACTCCCCAATACAATGAACTGGAAGAACTCTATCAGCTTCATAAAAATAAGATCACTGTACTTGGTTTTCCTTCCAATGATTTTGGCGGCCAGGAACCGGGGACCGATGAAGAAATAGAACAGTTTTGCAAAGTGAATTTTGGCGTAACCTTTCCATTATTTCATAAAGATCATGTAACAGGAAATGATAAACAGCCGGTTTATCAATGGTTATGCAATGCTGATAAAAATGGCTGGAACAACGAAGAACCATTCTGGAATTTTTATAAATATCTTGTTGATGAACAGGGCAATCTTGATAAAATATTTTCCTCCTCTGTATCTCCACTAACAATTATCTAGTTAGAAAAAAATGCTTATCCAGGTATCTTTTTAACCATCTCATCCTGTTTTTTATTTCTAACTTTACGGTACTAAAATTTGTCAGCCATGTCACCATTTAATTTATCTAAGCCAATTGCGATCGGTTGCGATCATGCAGGGTTCGAATACAAAGAAGACATTATTTCTTTTTTAGAAGGCAAGGGGTTGGAGTATAAAGATTTTGGGACGTATTCCACTGACTCTGTAGATTACCCTGATTTTGCACATCCGGTGGCAAGCTCGGTTGAAAATCATGAAACGGCATTTGGAATATTGCTTTGCGGAAGCGCAAATGGTGTTGCCATCACTGCCAATAAACATCAGCATATAAGAGCAGCGGTTTGTTGGGGAGAAGAGCTGGCAGAGCTGGCAAGAAAACATAACGATGCTAATATCATTTGCATTCCTTCTCTCTTTGTAAGAGAAGGCGATGTAGAAAAAATGATAGAAATATTTATACATACTGATTTTGATGGCGGCCGCCACGAAAGAAGAGTGGAAAAAATTGCATGTGCCTGATTTAATTGACAATAAGCAATAGGCAATTGTTTTAATTTACTGTTGAAATTCTTTTAAAAATATACATGAAAAATAAAGTTTCGTTACAAACCACCAGGTATCGTTTCCCGACTGTCAATTGTCTATTGCTTATTGCCAATTGTTTACTGCCAATTGCATTATTTGCTCAGATCGATAATGCTCAAAAATATGCATCCGATATAACACGTTCTGACTTCAAAAAACATTTGTCCATTATTGCCAGTGCACAAATGGAAGGAAGGGAAACTGCAATGCCCGGGCAGAAGAAGGCTGCGGCATACATCGAAAGTCAGTTTAAACAGATTGGTTTAAAACATCCGTCACAACTCATCGGTTATCAGCAATCTTATCCATTGTTCAAAGACACATTATTAAGTTCCTCTTTAGAGATCAGTAAGAAAAAATATGTGTTGAGTAAAGATTATTTTTTAATTCCAGGTAACCTGCTGAAACAAAATATCAAAACCAAAGAATTAATTTTTGTCGGCTATGGAATTGATGATAAAAATTATGATGATTACGGCGCCAAAGATGTGAAAGGAAAGATCGTTGTATTCTTTACCGGAGAGCCAAAAGTGAATGGCAGATCGCTATCTACAGGATTGGGAAGAAATGCTCAGTGGAGCACTAACAAAAAAGTAATTCTTGCAAAACAAAAAGGCGCTGCTGCTGCAATAGTTATCAATCCTTCAATGGATACTATATCCAGAATGATTCTTGAGAATACAAGAAGAACAAACATATATTTTCCAAGACCTGTTACAAGAGAAACTGATAAAGTAACTTATGCAGCAGTTGTTAATCGTGTAGCAAAAAATATTTTTGGAGAATCTGTTTTTAATGAAATGGTTAAAAAAACAAAAGCTGCAGAGCCGTTAAATACTTTTAATCCGCAATTAAATTTCAAAACAAAGTTTGAATGCAAAAAGAAACAAATTTCTTTTTCATCAACCAATGTTATTGGCTACATAGAAGGTACCGATAAAAAAGATGAATATGTTTTTTTAACCGGACATTATGATCATCTTGGCAAAAGGGACACAGTAATTTATTATGGAGCCGATGATGACGGAAGTGGAACGGTAAGCGTTATTGAAATGGCTCAGGCATTTGCAAAAGCCAAAGCAGAAGGTCATGGGCCCAGAAGAACGGTTGTTTTTATGACAGTGAGCGGCGAGGAAAAAGGTTTGTGGGGTTCGGAATATTATACTGATCATCCATTATTTCCATTAGAAAAAACAACTGTTGATTTGAATACTGACATGGTTGGAAGAATTGATCCCGACAGAAAGGTTGGTGACAGCACAAACTATGTATATGTAGTTGGTGATGATAAATTAAGTTCCGATCTTAAACCCATCAGCATAAGCATAAATAAAAAATACGTTAACCTGGAACTCGATTATAAATACAATGATCCCAACGATAGAGAACGTATTTATTATAGAAGCGATCATTACAACTTTGCCAGAAAAGGAGTGCCAATTATTTTTTATTATGATGGAATGTTACGTCCCGATTACCACCGTCCCACAGATACAGTTGATAAAATAAATTTTAACCTGATGGAAAAAAGAGTAAGGCTTATTTTTCTAACTGCATGGGAAATGGCCAACAGGGAAAATATGCTCAAAAGAGATATTTCTTTACCGGCGCTGTAAATAATGAAGCATTAACTTCTTAAAAAAAGGTTAATACCTTATGATATGCAGCAAATGGTATGCGTTTGCCATCTTAATATGCGTTTCCTAACTTATAATTTAACCCAATGGAACTATTTTTACGTAGTATAGCAATACAATTATGAAAAACATTTTTTACTCATTCATAGTCACTCTTCTTTTTATCCCGGTTTTTTCTTTTGCTTATAATGATACTATCCCTTTAAGCAGGCGGGTATTTCATGATAATATAACTAAAGAACAACAAAGAGCTGACAGGATAGATGGCAAATTAGACGGTCTTATTAAAATATCTAATGTAGACGAAGTGAACCTGCAGGTTACAGATGCTTTGTTTAGAAAAGTAAATAACCTGATGAACAGTGTAGAGAAAAATCCGGAATTACCTACCAATAATGATAAGGTAAGATACCTGAAGTTGATAGAATCTCTTGTAAGAAATTTTACTGGCAACTGGAAATCGCATAAGCTTTCTCCCACGCTTGCACCTGTGTTGGTAGATAATTTTTCTGCGATCTTAAAAGCTAATATCAGGGGCGAAAGTATGGCTCCATATATTAATGAAGTTCCCTATGAGGTGGGTGTTATAAATTCTGAAATTTTTAAAGACAATCCAGGTTACAAAGAAAGCCGCAAATATTTATTTTTAAAATATTG
>JADGPX010000025.1 GCA_017882215.1 Chitinophagaceae bacterium
GATTTAAATGATATTAATGATTTTTATGATAAGGGCTGCAACAATTGTTGCAGTTTTTTTATTCCCCTTTAGGGGTTAGGGGTTTACGGCACCGGATCATCTCCATGCCCGCCCCAGGGATTACACCTTGCAATTCTTTTAAGCGTTAGCCATAATCCTTTTACAGGTCCATATTTTTTTAAAGCTTCAATTCCGTATTGTGAACAGGTAGGCGTAAACCGGCATGAAGGCCCCATCCATGGCGAGATGATCCATTGGTATAATTTTATTAAAAAAATAAATGGAAGGCTAAGTATCTGCAGCAATGGCTTCATCAGAAATTTTATTTAATCTTTTTAATGCAGACTGCATTTTTTCAGTCACCTCTTTATATTCAGGAATTTTATTGCCGGTATATATAAAAAACACAGCCATAAATTTTCCATGCTTTTTTAAGGTTTCGGTTAAACTGCTTTTTTGCAGACGATAAGCCTCTCTCATTAACCTTTTTATCCGGTTCCTGTCAACTGCTTTTTTAAAATTCTTTCCGCTTACAGCAAAACCAGTTTGCAAAGGCGCAATATTTTTTTCTGAAAAAATATATAATACCCTGAATGGAAAATTTGAAAATGAAGCACCCTGCTTAAATAAAACTTCAATAAGCTTACGGCTTTTAAGCTTTTCTTCTTTTTTAAATGTTAATCGCTGTTCTATGGTGATTTCTTTTAACAAATATCTTTATAAATGCTAACATCATTAATAAAAAAGTCCCGCAATAGCAGGACTAAAAATTTATGAGACTTTCTATTTAAGAAATTAATTATTTTTTATCTACGTGTTCATCAGAAACAGAAAGCTTATGCCTTCCTTTTTTTCTCCTGCTGGCTAAAACTTTACGTCCGTTAGCAGTTTCCATTCGTTTACGAAAACCATGTACGCTTTTACGACGACGCTTATGTGGCTGATATGTTCTTTTTTTTCCGGGCATTTTATTAAAATTTTTCCTTTACAAATTAATAATTATTGTTCACCAACAGGACACCATTCCTGATGTTTGTGAAAAGGGAGCAAAGGTAGGAATATATTTTACATTTTAAGATTGCAGATGGAAGAATTTTATAGCTATTCTATATTTATATGCTTCGATTTTAGTGCTCTTCCAAAAAACACTGCACTATGCCTGTCAAAATCTTCTTCAGAATCTGTTGTATACAATTCAATTCTCCCATTTTTACTGCAATTTTTTTCTATTTCAGGATGACTAACTAAATAATTTTTAAAACTTTCAGCTACTATTTCTCCCTGTGAAATGATTTTTATACTTTCTGATGTAAACTGACGTATCTTTTTAATTAATAAAGGATAATGCGTACATGCAAGCAAAATTGTGTCTATATTTTTTGATTGCTTCATCAATTCATCAATGTATTTTTTTATAAAATAATCAGCGCCTTCATTATCATATTCATTACTTTCCACTAAAGGAACCCATAATGGACATGCCTGCTGAAAAACTTTTATATCGGGAAAGAATTTTTTTATTTCTATGAGATAAGATTCAGATTGAATAGTACCATTAGTACCCAAAATACCGATTGTATTTGTTTTGGTATAGTTGCCAATAATTTCTACTGTTGGTCTTATTACGCCAAGCACTCTATTATCAGGATTTATTTTAGGCAGATCTTTTTGCTGAATTGTTCGTAAAGCCTTTGCAGATGCGGTATTGCAGGCAAGGATCACCAATGAGCAGCCCTGTTTAAAAAACCAATTTACGCATTGCAATGTGTATTGATAAACCACATCAAAGCTACGACTACCATAGGGAGCACGGGCATTATCGCCAAGATATAAATAATCATATTGTGGCAGTTTGTTTACCAGTTCTTTCAATACAGTTAAACCTCCATACCCTGAATCAAAAACACCAATGGGATTATTTGCTGCCATTTACCAAAAGTAAAAAAGCCATCCCATAAAAGGATGGCTATAAATTTTTTATTTGTTATGAGTTTTATTTAACAGGTGTTGTTTTTGGAACAGCATTTTGTTTGATGCCTAATTTCTTTTTAACCAAAGCAGCTATATCATCGCCGGGAGGCATAACAAGTAATGCTTCTTTAGGAAATACATATGTATAACCATTTTCTTTTGCTACTTCCTGTATGGCAGCCTGCAGTTTTCTTTGTATTGGTAAAGATAATTCCTGTCTTTTTTGTTCAAACTGCTGTTGAATTTGCTGTTCTGCACCACTTAATTCCTGAACCGTTTTTTGAAGTTCGGTTCTTTTTACTTCTTTTAAACTTGGATTCATTGTAGCTGAATCTTTATAAAATTTTGCTACAGCTTCGTTAAAAGTATTTTGCTTATCCTGTGCATTTTGATATAAGGATTGCTGGTATTGATTTAGAGCAGTATCAACTTTAGCAGCCTCCGGCATTAAAGCAATAATTTCATCTGCGCTTATGTAGCCGATCTTAATCTGGGCTTTAGTAGTATTTGATAATCCAAAGATTCCCATTGTTATCAATCCGAGTGTAATAAACTTTTTCATTTTCTTTTTTATTATTTATTTATAGTGTTTAAAATGTTTAGTTAAGCTGCACCTCTTCTGCTGTTTTACAATTATTTAACAAGCTTATAAATCGTCAGACGGAGACCGTCAGACGATTATTTAACACCCAATTCTTTCAACACATCATCGCTCTTATCCAGTTTTGGGTCGGCAAAGATAACGGTTATCCCTTCACTTTTATCCAGAATGAAATCATAAGATTTTGCAATAGCTAATCTTTGCACGGCATTATAAACTTTATCCTGTATGGGTTTGATAAGTTCCTGCCTTTTTTTAAAAATATCACCTTCATATCCGTATCTTTTTTTCTGAAGATCTCTTAATTCTTTTTCTTTATTAAATAATTCATCTTCTCTTTTTTTCTTCAAATCATCGCTAAGCATAACCTGCTCGGCATCAAAATCTTTATACATCTTATCAAGATCAGCAGATTTTTTATCAATTTCCTGTTGCCATTGTTCACTGAACCGATCTAATGTTTGTTGCGCCGATTTATACTCAGGTAATTTTTGTAAAATATATTTTGAATCAATAACAGCATACCGCTGTGCGTTGCAATTAAACATTGCTGCAACAAATAAAGTGGATAAAATAAGGTTCTTTATCATGATACAGTTGTTACTTTATTCAGGCTCCTGGCCAAGCATAAACGTGAATTTTCCTGCACTCTTTAGTCCCTGACCGGGCTGAATTCTATCTAACCCGATGCCATAATCAAACCCAAGCAAACCAAACATTGGCAGAAAGAAACGCATTCCCAAACCTACGCTGCGCCTTAGTTTAAAAGGATTGTAATCTTTAAAGCTATACCATCCGTTGGCAGTTTCAAAAAAAGCAAGTCCGTAAATTGTACTGCTTGCACTTGTACTAAAAGGATATCTTAACTCCAACGTATATTTATTAAAAATAGTAAAATATTGTGATGCCGTACTTTGATCGGGATTGATTTTTGGATCTGAATTATCATATACAGGGTAACCTCTGTGTGCTATAATATCATAACCCAATATAGCAAAAGTATTACTAAGTCCTGCATCACCTAACTGAAAACGCTCAAATGGTGAAATATCTGTTTTATTTGTATACCTGTTAATAAAACCATATTTGGCAGCAGCTTTTAAAATGAATTGCTTGTTTTTATCTTCCCCGTGAGCTGTGCCAATTGGCACATACCATTCTGCATTAAATCTTTCTTTATGGAATTCAACATATTTATACTTTTGAATAGGATCTTTATAAAAAGAGACATCTCTGAATAATGAATATGGAGGCGTTAACTGCACGCTTAAAGCAAAGTTGGAGCCATTTGTTGGAAAAATAGGATTAGGACCTGCTGAACTTCTTGCCAGGGTTACTTTAAAACTAATATTAGTTGAATTACCATCTTTTAATCCCGGGAAAATAGAATAATTTTTTAATTTATACTGCTGAAGATTTAATGAATATACAATTGAAAAATAATCATCGGGCCATTTTAATTGCTTACCTAAAGAAATTCCAAAGCCAGTGGTTTTTATAAAAGATGTATCAGCTGCACTGTTGGAATACGCACCAGTTAAAGGGTCGTAGGCATTAGCATATTTAGTATCATAATAACTAACCGTGAATGAATTTCGTTTTTTGCCACCTAACCAGGGTTCAGTAAAAGAAAAATTATAAGAGCGATAAGCTTTGCCATTGCTTTGTACTCTTAAGCTTAGCTTTTGCCCATCACCAACAGGCAAAGGAGACCATGCAGTTTTCTTAAAAATATTATAAATAGAAAAATTATTAAACGTTACGCCAAGTGTTCCCGTTAGCCCGATGCCTCCGCCAAAACCCGCGGAGAGTTCTAATTGGTCCGATGATTTTTCTTCCAGGCCCCAGTTAATATCTACAGTTCCGTTATCAACATTAGGTACAACGCCCGGGGTTATTTTTTCAGGGTTAAAAAAACCTAACTGCGATAG
Source organism: Chitinophagaceae bacterium (assembly GCA_017882215.1). Lineage (GTDB taxonomy): Bacteria > Bacteroidota > Bacteroidia > Chitinophagales > Chitinophagaceae > Ginsengibacter. Next base: position 4,504 of record JADGPX010000025.1, read on the forward strand.
TTCTCTTTGTGTACGAATGATATCTTGACGGCTGAATTTTTCACCCGGTATTGTTCTTAATTCGCGGCGAATAACGTACTCTTTTGTTTTGTCGTTACCACTGATCGTTACATTTCCAATGGTGGCCTGAGGTCCTTCTACAATACGTATCTCATGATCAATTGTGTCGTTGTAAACTGCCGTTTCAACAGGATCTATCCTGAAAAATAAATAACCATCATCCATGTATAAACTGCTTATATCTCCACCTTCCTGTGAGGCCTGTTTACCTAATCTTTTATTAAGCGTTTCAACATTATATGTTTCACCTTTTTGAATACCAAGGAAAACATTTAATATAGAATCAGAATACTTTGTATTTCCTCTCCAGGTAATATTTCCAAAATAATATTTATGCCCCTCCTGCAATTTTATTGCAACATTCATGTCGCCTTTATTATTGTAATACTGTGTATCAGCAACAATAACGGCATCCCTATAACCGAGAGAATTGTAATAATCCAGTATCTTATTTTTATCCTCGGCATATTTTTTATCATTGAATTTTGCAGAGGATAACTTAAAACGGAAATATGGATCTACTAATTCTTTTGTTTTGGATGGAAACAAATAATCATTTTCTTTTAAATATTCTTTAAAGCTAAGGCTGTTATTTTTATCAGAATATGGATTAATATCTTTTGAAGGATGCAGTGTTAGCCTGCTCATTTCCTTTGTTCCCTTCATTTGCTTTTTAAGCTTTGTATCCGATACCTTATCATTACCTGCAAAATTTATTTCATTAACACGTACCCTGTTTTTCTTATCTACTATAAAAGTTAATAAAACAGAATTTGTAATAGCAGTATCCTTTTTTTCGACTACCTGAACATCTATATTTCTATATCCCTTCTCTACAAAAAATTTACGGATGTTATCCTCTGCAGAACGCTTCATATTTTCTGTAACTACTCTCCCTTTTACCAGTCCCGTTTTTTTGATAAGATCATCAGCCTCACTTTTTTTTACCCCAACAAATTTAAAATTTGATACCCGTGGTCTTTCTGTAATATTAATTTCCACATACAGGTTTTTACCAATAAGACTGGTAAAATATATTTCCACGTTTGATATAAGATTCTGCTTCCATAAATTATTTATTGCCTTGCTGAATGCATCTGTACCCGGAATCATTACTTTATCGCCAACTGCAAGACCGGAAATTGATACAATAAGATTTGCATCGAAAGATTGTGTGCCGGTAACTTTTATAGCTGCAATGGTATATTCTTTTGGAGTTTTGGAATTGAATATATTTTCAAGCTCCACATTTACAGATGTAGGAACTGTGTCCTTTCCGATTTGAGCGCTGGTGGTTTTGGTAATTAAAACGATGACAACGAAGAAAAAAATCCTGTAAATTTTGGACATCAAAAATCAATTTTATCAAGGCGGCAAGATACTGGCAATAATTAAAAGTATTTGTTAAATAGTTTAACAAAAAACCTTACAAAACCTGTTCTGTATTGTTTTTTATCTGTTCTGCTGTTTTGCCGAATCTGCGCTCTCTTTGCTGGTAATCAATAATGGCTTCGTACAAATTTTCCTTTCTGAAATCGGGCCATAAAGTGTCTGTAAAATATAACTCTGCATATGCTAACTGATACAACAAAAAGTTACTTATCCTGAATTCTCCACTGGTTCTTATCATTAATTCCGGATCAGGAAATTGTGCCGTACTTAAATATTGCTGCAGTGTATCCTGTGTTATATCTTCTGTATTTAATTTATTGCTTTTTACATCAGCCGCTATTTTTTTAACCGCATCAGTTAACTCCCACCGGCTGCTGTAACTTAAAGCCATTATAAGGTTAAGACCTGTATTATTTTTTGTTTCATCTATGGCATCATCCAATTCTTTTTTTGCAGCAACCGGCAACATTTCAAAATTTCCAATTATATGTAGCCTGATGTTATTTTTATTAAGTGTGGGAACTTCCTGCCGTATCGTATCAATAAGCAACTCCATCAATCCTGTTACCTCATCTTTTGGCCTGTCCCAATTTTCTGTACTAAATGCATATAAGGTAAGATATTGTACTCCTAATTCTGCACAGCCTTCCACGATATTCCGTACACTTTCCACTCCATGGAAATGCCCGAAAAGCCTGTCTTCGCCTTTATCTTTAGCCCACCTTCCATTACCATCCATAATGATAGCAATGTGGCGTGGCAGCTTTTCAATATCTATCTCTTCTTTCAGACCCATTGAGGTTTAAAAATTGAAGTCAGGCTATTGCCTGACTTGTTGCAAAAGTAATAAAAATAGTTACTACAATTAGTGTATTGCCTGGTTTCTAATTCTTAATAAAATATCAGCGTTTAACGGGAGGGCATTGATAAGAGCTTAAATTAAAAGATAAGCCAACTTCAGCAATGATGTATTGATCTTTTTGTTTGCTCCATCCCCGCTGGCGGCCTTCTACTCCGATAGGCTCACCTGTTACAAAAGAGCGATCCTGCATAATTGCTGCTATTGAAGGTATCCCGTTGGGAGATGGAAATTTATCTATCCCGATATAGGTTGTGCTTACATCATCAATATAATCTGTAGTGGTAAAACGATGTGCAATTTCAAACGATAAATTTATTTTATCATTGATGCTATACTTTACTCCTATACCAATAGGAAAACAAACCGCCATTGTTCCGTATGCTTTTCTGTTTTGGTAAAAAGTTTCACCTTCAGTATTTAAGGGACGAAGAAAAACTTTTTGGCCCTGATAATAAGCATAAGGGTCATAGCTAAATACGCCAATACCCAATGTTACATACGGCGTAAAACTATGATCAGGATCGTTGGGAATAAATTTGAAAAAATTAAAATCACCCTGCAAAGCTATCTCCCAAATATTGGTATTAAAACTTAGATTTCTTCTTTTTTGATAATCATTTTTACTGTACACATCACTATAACCCAATTGCGCATAATGTGCCGAAATCCGCAGCCCGGTGTAATTACCAAATTGCTTTCTGAAAAATCCTCCAACTGCAATTTTTGGGCGGTTAATGGCAGCCCTGTTGTTAAGATCGCCAAAATAATGTGCAGCGCCAAGCGTAAAACCGAATTGACCTTCCTGCACGTTTTCATATTGTGCATGTGCTTTATTAAGGCTTAATAAGAAAATAATTATAAATAATGGGTGGGATATTTTTTTCATCGAGTGCAAAATAAACGAAAAAGATAGATTTTTATTTAAATAAAGAAAGTTAAAATATTGAATTAATTTCTTTTATCAAGACCCCAGGAAAGTTTATTTCGCAGCGTTTGTAAAAAATTATTTTCATTAAGCCTGATAAGATTGATACCAAAAGACTCTTTTTTTACAGCCAGCTGAACATCTTTATCCACTATTTCCCTGCGACTATCCAACGTACAAAGAAATCCATCTGTTCTCCCTTCTATCTCAAAAGAAATTATATTATCATCGGGCACAATTATGGGCCTGATATTAAGGTTATGCGGCGATATAGGAGTAATAACAAAACTTGCTGATTCCGGAAAAATAACAGGACCATTACAACTTAAGGAATACCCGGTAGAACCGGTTGGTGTTGCTACAATTAAACCATCTGCCCAATAGGTATTTAAAAATTCACCATTAAGATAGGTGTGAATTTTTATCATTGGTGATGTATCTTTTTTATGAATTGTTATTTCATTTAATGCATAGGGCACTTTATCAAATAAAGGCATGTTTGCATCAAGATGCAACAGTGTTCTTTTATCAAGCATGTAAGTCCGCTTAACCAACGCCTCTATAGCTGTATGCAATTCATCTTTACCAATGCTTGCCAAAAATCCAAGCCTTCCATAATTTATTCCAAGAACAGGAATACCGGTATCTCTTACAAAAGTTACCGTATCCAATAGAGTTCCATCCCCGCCAAGACTAATGATACATTCAATATCATCTATAAGATCTTCAGGGCAATTAAAGGTGGAATATTTATCACCAAAATTTATGGTGGAATAAAACTGGTTAAAAAAATCCTGGAATATAACGGGCTCAATTTTATAAGCAGCCAATTCACTTAATAATAATTTTATACCATTTTGCTGGTCGGCTTCCAAACCCCTGCTATATATAGCTATCCGCATTTAAAAAAAATTTGTGCAGGAGAATTTGAATGAAGTATTAAAAACCTTTCTCATTATGTAAAAATAATCTCTTTTGCCCTAATTGGTTCAAACTGTACTCTATCCGTATTTGCAGATCATAAAAGGTTACAATATCCACACCTACGCCGGCACTGCCTAAAAATTTATTATTCAATCTTGAAACAAAATCTTCTTTATTATAACTATAGCCCATATCAGCAAAAGTTTTTGCATAAATGCGGAAAGGAATTTTATTAAGTGTTTTTGATTTTTTAAAAATTGTATTTATACTGAAATTGAATATTTCTCTTTTAAGATTGAATTTAGATATAGCATAGGCAACTCCATCTATTATTTTATATTCCAATCCACGGATATAAGTGTTGCCATAGCCGAGCGCCTGTTGATTTATATAAGCCTGGTTAAATGGCAGTTTTATATTGCCTTGTAATTGTGCGCTAACGTACCATTTTTTACCAAATGACCAATATTTATTAAACTCGCCACCTATAGAAAATACATTTATACCCCCGGAAAAACCAAGTCCTCTTTTTCCTATACCAATACTGCCCGAAATACCTGTAAGCGGATATAAAACATTATTTACATCAGTATATTGAAGTGTATAATAAAGATCGACATAACCAATTTTTGAAGTAGGCTTATTAAAATACGCTGTATTATAGTTTGCTGAAACAATAGAATCATCGATGTTTAAATGCGTATAATTAAGATTGAATGAATGAGATATTTTTAGTCCTTTTCTTATGCTATATCCTAATTGGATTTCCCAGGCGTTTCTTACAAAATTTTCCCTCTTATAATAAACAAATTCATTGTCGTAGCTGGTTTTATAAGCAATCTCCCTGTTTTGAAAGTAACCTCCTCCCACAGAAAAACCATTGGTTAATGCGGCATTTGCATATGGCGCTTTGTAATTAAATGATACTGTTCTTGTATACCCGTTAAGCAAATGAACCCTTAACTGATCTTTTCGCCCGGTTAAATTATTGTGAATGAATTTTATACCATAATTAAGCCTGTTTAGATCGCCTTTATATTTCATGAGCCATTCATCAAGAGTGCCATCAACGAATTGCAATTCGGGAAAAGGAAAAATATACCAGCGCTCTTTTACTGTAATGTTGATATCAAAATCAAAAGCATTAATCAAAACCGGCTCAACAACAACTTCTACAAAAAGAGTTGTGTTGTAAATATGCTGCCTGTCTTTTTCTAAAGCATCAATTAAATTACTTATAGGAATATAATCTCCCGGCTTTAATTGCATCTCTCTTACAATTATATAAGCTTTTGTTTTTTTATTACCGGTGATAAAAATTTTTCCCAGATGAAGCCTGGCAAGTGAATCACCGGGGTTTATCGCTTTTAAAGAAGATACTATATTTTCAATTGTATTTTTTTGTGCCGTTGTGTAATTACTTACACCAAATAAGATCAGCACTATAAAAAGTTTATGTAAAATATTTAAAGGGTATGATTTCAAAATTTTAATCTGCAGATACTTTGTGGAAGAATGCCAAAAAATGTACCTGTAAATTTAATTTATTTTAAGCAGAGAGAGAATGGTAATTAAATATTCAGATAATTCATAAGGTGACGGTAATTGCTATGAATTTCGTTCTCAAATTTTTCCTCCCCAAAATAATAGATCACATCATATTCATATCTCTCAAATGCTGCCACCACCATTGAAAGTTCTTTTTTATTTATATGGATAGTAACGGTGAGTAAACCAGTTTCGGGCTGAATAGTTGTATTAAGATGCAATATGGTTGCCTCGTTGCTTTCCACTATCCGGCTTATTTCAGAAATGGCAAACCGGCTTCTTTCCATTTCTAAAACTATAATACCACCTATTTCCTGCGCTCCGGAAAAATTACCCAATGTTCTTAGAAGGTTTTGTCCACTAATGCTGCCAAGAAATTCTTTATCTTCATTTACCACAGGTACTACAGATGTTTGATATTGATTACTGATATTTACCGCCTTTAAAAAATGCTCATTCTCTTTTATAGATATGTCAATAAATTCATCCTGCAGTAATTGGATATGCATCTTTTTATTATCGGCATCCAACAGGTCATCTTCACTTATCAAACCCAGATATTTTTCTTCTGAAACTACGGGAAGATGAGATACTTTAAAATCGTTTATTAATTGCAATGCTTTGCCAACCGTATCTTCCAATTGTAGCCGGGGAATAATATTATTATTTAATTCGATCGCTAACATATACTAAATTGAAGCTTTACTTTTTTTAAACGAAATTAATCATGGATTGTTTTATAGAAAGACAATAAAAACTAAAGAACTGTTGCAACAGGGGCTTTTAATTTTGCAAAAAAACCATCAAGTACCCTGTTAAACTCTCCAGGAACCTCCATCATAGGCGCATGACCGCATTTATCAATAAAATGCAGCTCGCTATTGGGTATTAATTTATTAAACTCCTTTGCTACAAAAGGAGGGGTGATGGTATCATTATTTCCCCAGATCAAACAGGTGGGTTGCTTTATCTGGTTTAATTCTTCACCCAAATTATTTCTTATAGCAGATTTAGCCAACGCAATTATTTTTATCACTTTAATCCTGTTATTGGTTATAGCAAAACATTCATTCACCAATTCTTCAGTAGCCATTGCCGGATCATAAAACGTTACCTGTGTTTTTTTACGGATATATTCCTTATCACGACGCTTTGGATAACTGTCTCCCATTCCGTTCTCAAACAAGCCTGAGCTTCCGGCAAGTATCAATGATTTTAATCTTTCAGGATGTTTTAAAGTATAGATCAGGGCTACATGTCCGCCCAGGGAATTTCCCATCAAATGAATGTTCTTATAGTCTCTCGTTTCAATAAACTTATATACAAATTTTTGCAGTCCGCCTACTGATGTATGTAGCAGGTCAAGCTCAAATAAAGGAAGCATTGGCACAACTACTTTATTGGTATGCCTGAAATGCTCTATAAGGTCTTTAAAATTACTTAGCGCTCCAAATAGCCCATGCAGCAGCACGAGAGGTTCCCCTTCTCCCTCTTCTATAAATTTAAATTTTCCGTCTTTTTTTATTTCGTAACTCATCTTTTTATTTGAGAGCAATAACTATTTAGTGCTAAAAATAATTGTTTCTATGCAAAATAGTATGGAAATAAATAAGATGATAAGATTTATCAGGCAGTTTTTTTAGCCAGGTTACCAAAGAAATCCTGTAATTGAGTAAACATATCTTTAAATATCGGAATTATATTCCCAAGATTATCTATCACTTTAGGACCCCATGACGCAACGTATGGATAAATTTTAGAATCCTGTATGGTTGCTGGCTGAATAAGAAAAAGCTTATCAGCAAAAAATAAAAAAACACTAAAGATAATTATATAGATAGCTACATACAGAATCATTCCACCCAAACTATCGAGCCAGCCAAGCATAGCAAACTGCATAGTTTTTTTTATTGCTCTTGCTGCCAGATTTACCAGGAATACTACTGCAATAAATACCAGGATAAAAGAAATAAGCGGCAACCATTTAGAAAGAGAGCCTGCACTATCTTTTAACCAGCCGGCAACTACTACAGATAATTTTAATGCCGCCGCAAGCCCGATGATAAATGCCAGCAAAGAAAAAATACCAAGGATCAAACCTTTACCAAGCCCTTTAAAAATGGCAAGGATCATTACAAGAACAAAGGCTATATCAATTATCATGTGCGATGTATGATGTTAGATGTACGATGTTAAAAGTATTTAATGATGTTGCCAATGACTTAATGACCATTGACCATTGACCCTTGACCTTTTAAGGAACATGAGTCAATAATTCTTTAACCATTGCAGCAATTGTTTTGCCATCGGCTTTGCCGGCTAATTGTTTATTGGCAGCACCCATAACCTTTCCCATATCAGCGGGAGAATTTGCACCGGTTTCATTTATAATTGCTTCAATAATTATTTTTAATTCATCAGCGCTTATTTGTTTGGGAAGAAATTTTTCAATCACTTCAATCTCTTCTTTTTCTTTTTGCGCAAGATCAGGCCGGTTTTGTTTTTCAAATATTTCCAAAGAATCTTTTCTTTGCTTTACTAATTTCTGAAGCAATTTAATTTCATCTTCTTCTTTTAAAATACCTCCTGCGCCTTCTGCAGTTTTAGCGATGATAATTGCTGCTTTAACGGCTCTTAGCGAGCGTAAAGATTTTTCGTCCTTAGCCAGCATAGCGGCTTTCAGATCTGTCATTATTTTTTCTTCTAACGCCATATTATATAATTTTTGATTGTCGCTTTATTGATTTTTGATTTATTCCAACCTCCGACCTCCGATTCCTAATAACTGATCACTCATCTCTGATCACTGATCACTTATTACCCGCCAACTGCGATTCTCTAAACTTCTTATAAAACTCTTTTGCAAAATTCTTTATATCATCGCTAAGTTCATTTTGTTTAGTAGCTCTTTGATAAGTGTCTGCCATAGTTGAGAACATCTGGTAAAAAAAATCTGTCATCTCATCTACCATCATATCTTTTGTCCAGAGGTCAATGCGTAAAGCAGTTTTATCAGCGCTATCCCAAAAAGCTATACACATTGCTTTTGCTTTTTGCGCCATATCAGAGTTGGTGTCAGTTGCCCTCCAGGTAATTTGCTGCGGAACTTTATTGGGGTCAAGGAGTACGTCTATTTTTATTGAAGATTGATTCATAAGGTACAAAGATAAATATTACCTGCAAGCTTTCTCAATACTCTTCCAAAGTGAATTGGCAGTTTTATCCCAGGTATATTTTTTTACCTGTTCCTTCCCATTCTCAATCAGTTGCTGTCTTAATTTTTCATCTTTATATACCAGCATCATTTTATCAGCAATATCTTTATGATCATTGTGATCAAAGTATAACGCAGCATCGCTGCATATTTCAGGCATGCAACCTGCAATGCTTGTGATGACCGACACATTAGATCTCATCGCCTCCAATGCATGCGAATATCCTTCCTGCGCAAACAGAGAAACAAATGCATAAGCGGCTCCTGTAATTCCCGGTAATTCTTTCTTATGAACATCCAATATTTTCACTTCAGTTTTAAATTTAAATAGCCGAAGCTTTTCTAAAAATTCTTTACTGATCTCTGTTTTTGATGCAATTAATAATTGCATATTGCTTTTCTGCATCTTTTTAAAAACAGAAAATGCTTTCAGTAAATTCAACAAAATATTTTCCCGCTTAATTGTTCCTGTAAACCTGCCTGCCGGCAGGCAGGTAAAAAAATATTCGTTTCCATCTGCGTATTGTTCTTTTATTTTTTCTTTTTCTTCAAATATTATTGGCTGAAAAATTTCATCAACACCTTTGTAAACAGCGTCAATTTTGTTTTTATCAATTTTATAATTTTCAATAATTTCTTTTTTAGAAAATTCTGAACCGGTTACAATCACCTGCGCTTTCTTTAAAGATTTTGATGTGAATTTATCCCAGGCAATCAAACATTGAGGCACATTTGTTCGTAATAAAGATTGTGTGGTTACAAACACATCTGCTTTATATTTTTTTAAAAGAGAAGAAGTTTTATGATCATTTCTAAGCTGTGACAATAAAGAAATCTTCGTGTGCTGAACAACTACCGGAATTACATTGTCTGAAAAAATAAAGGAAAGGTCGTAAGGTTTGTTAAAAATAAAAATGAAAGAATGTTGAAGATGTTGCGTAGTTATTCTGCTGAAGGTTTCATAAATGAAATTTTGATACTCTTCTGTAAACCTTATATCCACCGCTATTACCATTCTATTTAGTCATTGGGTCATTGGGTCATTGGGTCATTATTTCACTCACTTATTGACTAATGACCATTGACTTAATGACTATTTTAAGACTTTCATTTTAACTGTTTCAATTCTTGTTTCACTAACATTTAAAATATCAAATTCATAATCATCAATTATTATCCTGTCCTTTTGTTTTGGAATTTCCTCATGCTGGCTGATGATATAACCTGACAGCGTTCCGGTTTCTTCATTATGACGGAAATCCAAATTGTATTTATCCGAAATATAATCGAGTTCCAGTCTGCCGCTAAAAATATATTCGTTAGTGGCAATTTGCTTTTCTACAAATTCTTCCATGCTGTCATACTCATCTTTTATCTCACCAAAAATTTCTTCCAGCAGGTCTTCCATAGTTACAATACCGGCAGTACCGCCAAATTCATCAATCACCCATGCAATACTTTTTCGTTCTTTACTAAATTTATTTATAAGATCGGTTGCATTCATACTTTCAGGTATAGTAGGTATAGGCAACAGTATTGATCGCAGACTTTCAGGATTTTTAAACATATCCAGTTGGTGAATATATCCCTGGATGTTATCAATATTATCTTTGTAAACAACAAGCTTTGAAAGTTTAGTATCAATGAAACGCTCTTTCACTGTTTCAAGAGATGCATCAATGTCAATGGCTTCAATTTCCTTTCTTGGAATTAAACATGTTCTTATTTTAATATCTGAAAGAGATAAAACATTTTCAAATAATTCATTATTTAATTCAACATTATCATCAGTATCGCCATCCTTGCTTTGTTGAATAAAATGCTCCAGGTCAATTTTGGTAAACACTTCTTTTTTTGCATGAACCTTTATATTAAAAATGTATTTAAGGATCCATTCTGCTATGTTTACAAAAATGGTAGCTATCCATGCAAATAATGAATAAAAGAACTGAACAATAAAAGTGATTATGCTGCTGCCAATAATTGCATCTCCTTTTGCACGAAAAAAAGCTTTGAATATAAACTCAAAAAAAAGTAAAATAAAAGTAGCCAAACAGGTTTCTGCAGCAAGCTTTATATAGGGATTGTTAATGCCCCAGAATTTCCAAAAACCTACAAGGATATCGCTCCACAGCAAGCCGTATACAACCAATAAAATATTAAGGGCAATAAGAGTGGTACCTATGAACCTGGCAGGCTTTTCCATGTAGGCTGCCCATATTCTGCCAACATAGGTGCCCTGTTTTTTTTTAAGCTCTACAGATAATTTACTTACAGAAACAAAAGCTATCTCAACACCCGCAAAAAAACCGATTAAGATCAGAGATAATACAATCGCTATGACAGCCATCCAATCCATGTAACAAAAATATATAATTGAAAGGGATGTGGGGTATTAATTATTGATGAAGCCTTTCACAATTCTCACTGCCTCATTACAAGCAGTTTCAAAATCTTTATTTTCAATTACGTTGTTAAACTGGTGAGCAAAAGAAAGCTCATAGGCAGCCTTATTAACTCTTGCTTCCAATGAGTCTTTACTTTCAGACCCCCTGCTTTCAAGACGTTTTGTAAGTTCCTGAATTGATGGAGGCTTAATGAAAATAAAAAGAGAGTTTACAGGATATTCTTTCTGCACATGAATAGCGCCCTGTACATCAATATCAAGCACGGGTATTTGCTCATTATTCCAGATGCGTTTTAATTCTGATTTTAATGTGCCATAATATTTTCCTTCATATACCATTTCCCACTCTACAAATTCTTCATTTAAAATTTTTTGTTGAAATTCTTCAACGGAAATAAAATAGTAATCGATCCCCTTTTTTTCATTTGATCTCGGCTTTCTTGTTGCTGCAGAAACTGAAAAAGAAAGTTGAGGAAACACTTTCATTAAATGGCGGGTTATAGATGTTTTACCTGCACCAGACGGAGCAGTGATCACAATCATCTTTTGATATTTTGTCTGAACCACGATTTATGGGATTAAAAGATTAATGGGATTTGATTATTGCTTATTACTCATCACTTATTACTGATTACTTTATTTACTCTATATACTTATTGTACTCTCTTAATCTCCGCTCCTAAATTATTTAATCTTTCATCAATATTTTGATAACCGCGGTCTATTTGCTCAATATTCTGAATTGTGCTTTTTCCTTCAGCGCTTAATGCAGCAATAAGCAAAGCCACGCCTGCCCTAATATCCGGGCTGCTCATGGAAATTCCTCTTAAGGGATTCACTCTCTCCAAACCTACAACAACTGCACGGTGAGGATCGCATAAAACGATCCGTGCACCCATTTCAATTATCTTATCTACAAAAAATAATCTGCTTTCAAACATTTTTTGATGTACCAATAAACTCCCTTTGGCTTGAGTGGCAACTACTAAAATAATACTTAAAAGATCGGGTGTAAGTCCCGGCCATGGATGATCATAAATGGTAAGAATGGAACCATCTAAAAAAGTTTGTATCTCGTAGGAAAATTGCGCCGGAATATGAATGTCATCTCCGGTAAAATTCATCTTTATACCAAGCTGCTGAAATTTTTCGGGAATTATTCCTAAATGTTTAATGCCGGCATTTTTAATTATAATATCACTTTGTGTCATTGCTGCAAGCCCGATAAAAGAACCTACCTCGATCATATCCGGCAAAATGGTATGTTGTGTACCACTTAACTTATCAACTCCTTCAACTGAAAGCATGTTACTTCCCACACCATTTATTTTTGCCCCCATGCGTTGCAGCATTTTACAAAGCTGCTGAACGTAAGGTTCACAGGCTGCATTATAAATTGTAGTAGTTCCGTTTGCCATTACAGCAGCCATCACCAGGTTGGCGGTTCCTGTTACACTCGGCTCATCAAGTAATAAATAAGTACCCTTTAATTCATCGGTTTGTAAATGAAAAAAAGAATCTTCGGTATCGTATAAAATTTTTACACCAAGCTTTTCAAATCCGTTGATATGTGTATCTAATCTTCTCCGTCCGATCTTATCTCCACCGGGTTTTGGAATGAATGCTTTTTTAAACCTTGCCAGCATAGGGCCTGCAAGCATTACACTTCCCCGAAGGCGCCCGCTTTTTTTGTGGTAGGCATCACTATGTAAATATTCTACATCTATATTATCTGCCTGAAAAATACAGGTGTGCCGGTTTACTCTTTCTAATTTCACGCCAAGTTCTCCCAATAACCCGATCTGCAAATTCACATCTAAAATATCCGGGATGTTATTGATAGTAACTTTTTCAGAAGTGAGCAAAACTGCAGAGATCACCTGCAAAGCCTCATTCTTTGAGCCCTGGGGTGTTATCTCTCCGCTTAATTTTTTTCCGCCTGTTACTTCAAATGAACTCATTCGTGAAAGTTTAACCGGTCAAAAATAAAAAACCCTGACATTACCTTTCGTATGCCAGGGCATTATTTTAAAATATCAGTTGCCTGGATTAATATCTTTTTTTAAACTTATTATTTCTATTGTTTCTGTTATCTCTTCCCTGATTATTCCTGTTGCTATTTCTTTGTCCAAAATTTTTGCGATACTTGCCGCCGACACTTGCATAATCATCCCTATCACCACGAGTATCAATCCTGTGCTTTACAAATGGACGATTATTAAATTCCAGTTCACCATTTGTAATAGAAGCTAATTCGGTTTGAATATTATCATCATGAACCAACTCCTTATGCCAGTTGCTGTAAGTAAGCTTCATATAATAAGCAATGGCATTTGCAAATCCCTGGCGCTTTTCAGCATCCTCTTCCTGCAGGGCTTTATCAATTACTATCTCAATATTTTTACCAAGATGATTATACTTGGGATATCTTTTGGGATAAGGTAAAGGATCGGGATTAGCTTTTAAAGATTCTCTGGTTGGTATGGGATAAGGACTATCAACATCCAATTTAAAATCGCTTATTAAAAACAGATGATCCCAAAGCTTGTGACGGAAATCTTCCACATTTTTTAAATGCGGGTTTAAAAAGCCCATCAGCTCAATTACGGCATAAGCATTTTTCTGACGCTTTTCCCTATCTTCTAAAGAAAGAAGATATTCTACCATTTTTTGTATGTGGCGGCCATATTCCCGTATCACTAAATAATTCCTGGTAGTATTGTACTCCATATTCTCAACACTCTTCATATAGGCAAATGTATTGATTAAATTTTTATGAAACAAGCATTAGGATGTACGATGTGAGAAGTGTGATGTGCGATGTTTTTTGTTTTATAATTTAAAATTTAATAAACTTCTTCCTGCAAAACCAAAAAGCGATCAAAGCGCCAAGGCTATCTGCTGCCCAGTCCAGCAGATCAAAGCTGCGGCTTGGGATAAAAAATTTTTGAATGAACTCTGTTGTTAAACCCCAAATACTTGTGGCAATTGCGATCTTAATAAAATATTGAAGGCGTTGTTTATTACTAAAAGATGAATTGTAAAATGGCCAACAAAAAAGAACGGCAAGCAATCCAAATATACCAACGTGTACGGCCTTATCAAAATTGATACTTGTTAACCAACCAATTTTGGGAATATCTTTTCCGGGCAAACATATTAACACCATCACAACAAAAAACCAGGCAATGCCTGGTATAAAATTTTTAAAAGATATTTTCATTGTGATGATAAAATTTTAACCCACCAATTTTTCATAGGCGGCGGCATCCATTAATTTTTCTACATCATCGGGATTGTCAACGGTCATCTTTACCATCCAACCTTCTCCGTATGGATCAGTATTCACCAGTTCCGGCTGTGCTTCCAGCGCAGGATTAATTTCAGTTATTGTTCCTGAAACAGGGAGGAAAAGATCGCTTACTGTTTTAACCGCTTCTACAGTACCAAACACTGTTTCAGCTGTTAATGATTTTCCTTTTGTTTCTATTTCCACATACACAATATCGCCCAATTCGCTTTGTGCAAAATCAGTAATACCAATAGTGGCAACATTGCCTTCTAATTTTATCCATTCATGATCTTTTGTATAACGTAAGTTTTCGGGGAAGGTCATATTTTTTAATTGAGAATTTTAAATTGATAAGAGAATTATCCTGCAAAATAAAGGATTTCTTAATTCTTATTTTTTTCTAAGAATTTTCATCTTCATTCTTATGTCAGTTAATGGGCGGTTATTGCTATCCCGGGAGGCGCTTGCAATTTTATCAACCACTTCAAGGCCGCTTTCCACTTCGCCAAAAACTGAATAGTTCATATCAAGGTGCGGAGCGCCGCCAATAGTTTTATATACTTCTCTGTGAGCAATGGGTAACTTTCTTCCTTTTAAACGAAAAGTTTCCACAGAATCCAATCCTGCATCAGTAAATTTTTTTCCCTGTACAATGTAGAACTGGCTGCCACTGCTGGCTTTTTTTGGATTAACATTATCACCTTCTCTTGCAGCAGCAAGCACACCTTTTTTATGAAACAGGCTTGTATCAAACTCTGCAGGAATGGTGTATGATGGACCTCCGTTGCCAAGCAATATTCCGGACTTTGCACGTTTGCTGTCCGGGTCACCACCCTGAATCATAAAATTTTTTATCACCCTGTGAAAAAGTAAGCTGTCGAAATAATGCTGCTTAACAAGTTTTAAAAAATTGTCGCGATGCAAAGGCGTTTGATTATAAAGTCGCAGAACGATCACGCCGGAATCTGTAGTGAGTTTTACTCTTGCTCCCGGAATTTTTGAACCTGCCTGTCCGGTAGGCAGGGTTGCGGAATTGCGGGTAGAAGAACATGCAATTAAAAATGCCAGCAATAATAAAATGGAAATTTTTTTACGCATATCAAATTTTATCAGATCAGTTTATTGGTTTCAAAATAAAGCAGCACGTGATCTTTTAAAAAGTTTTCCTGCTCTATCATATTGTAAACGGGTAATTCTTTAAGCTGTAAAAAGTGTGGCCAGCCTTCATCATCATAACCTTCCAGTTTATAATAACCGCTCTGTGATAATAAAGAACAGACTGCCACATGCATCAGGTCCTGCTTTTGTTCTTTGCTGAATTTACTTTTTATATTTCCGAATTCCTGTATGCCTATCAAAAAAAGAATAGCCTCCATATCAGGCTTTTTGCCAAACTTTTCCATTAACTTTTCTTCCAGCTTCCACCATCGTAGCTGCAGATCATCTTTTGCTTGCATAATGCCCTAAAATTAATTGTATAAAAACAAATAGAACTATTTTCGCAGCAAATTTTAAAGATGTTACAGGTTGCA
>JADGPX010000026.1 GCA_017882215.1 Chitinophagaceae bacterium
AAGTTTCGGGACTATGAAAAACAAATGCCGGTATCCAAAAAATAAAATTATACGCCTTTCAATTTCTTAACCGCCTCAATAATTTTCGGCATTACTTCAAAAGCATCACCAACAATTCCATAAGCAGCCGCTTTAAAAAAGGGCGCTTCGGGATCTTTATTTATCACAACAATTACTTTGCTGCGGTTAACGCCTGCAAGATGCTGGATTGCGCCTGACATGCCAACGGCAAAATATAAATTGGGTGCAATTGCCAAACCGGTTTGTCCCACATGCTCATGATGCGGACGCCAGTGTTCATCAGCAACCGGACGGCTGCACGCAGTTGCAGCGCCCAACAGCTTTGCAAGATCAGTAATCAAATGCCAGTTCTCAGGTCCCTTTAATCCACGGCCTCCACTGATAACCAACTCCGCTTCTGACAAAGGAACTTCGCCAACAATTTTATTTACGGCTGTTACCTTTACTTTAGCTTCCGGTATTTGAATATTTAATTCACCTACTTCGGCAATGCCTTCTGTTTTAACTATTTTGTACGAATTAGGATTAAGAGAAATTATTTTTATTTCAGTTTTGATAGAAACATTTGCAAAGGCTTTACCACTAAAAACATTTTTCTTTACAACAAAACCATTGCTGATATCAGGCAACGCCACAGCCCCGGAAACGAGGCCTGCTTTTAGTTTTGCAGATAATCTTGGAGCAATTGATTTGCCATCTACATTGTTGGCAAACACGATCACATTTGCGGCGAGTGTTCCAACTGCCTGTGCAAGTACATTTGCAAAAACCTGCGCATCAAGATTATTTACTGCCTCATTAGATATGGTATGAATTTTCTTTAATCCATAAGCTCCCAAAGAAGCAAGATCATCATTTACTTTTCCAAATACAATTCCTTCGGCAGATGTGCCTAATAACTCTGCTACTTTAGCGCCGTAACCTGCCGCCTCAAAAGAATTCTTTTTTATGTGTCCTTCTGATTGATCTAAAAAAATTAATACTGACATTTCCTTTATTTAAAAATTTGAAATTTAATATTTGATATTATTTTATTCGCTGCAATCTTCTCATAACCTTCTCCTTTTCGCTCTCCCCTTCGGGGAGAGGATAGGTGAGGGGCTGTTAAAACACTTTTGCTTCTTCATGCAACAGCCTCACTAATTCTTCGGGCTGATCTGCTGGAACAAGCTTCACACCTGCTTTTGGCGGTGGAAGTTCAAACGATACAATAGAAGTCAGAGGTTCTACAGCAACTGGTTCAACAACTTTCAATGGTTTTGTTCTTGCACCCATAATTCCTCTCATGTTCGGTATGCGTTGTTCAGCCACTCCTTTTTGGCAACTTACTACCACGGGCAACTGTACTTCATTTACTTCTTCACCACCTTCAATCTCACGGTTAATTGTTGCGGTAGTTCCGTTTAAAACAAATTTTGTAGCAAGTGAAACGTATGGCATATCCAATAATTCAGCCACCATACCTCCAATTGAAGAACCATTATAATCAATAGTTTCTTTGCCGGTAAATATGAGATCGTAATTATTTTGCTTAACAACTTCTGCAATTTGTGAAGCTATGTAAAAGCTATCCTGGCTGGTTGCATTAACTCTTATAGCTTCATCTCCACCCAAAGCAAATGCCTTACGGATGATAGGCTCTGAATCTGCGCCGCCAACATTTATTAAATGAATTTGCGTAGATGCCTGCCCGACTCCGTCATTCAGGCGGGCATCAGCTTCTTTTAATTCAATTGCTCTCACCAAAGCAAACCATTCATCGTACGGATTGATAATGAATTGCACTCCGGCTTCTGCAAATTTCGTATTGTTATCCGTGAAAGTTATTTTTGCCGTTGTATCCGGCGTTTTGCTTATACAAACAAGTATCTTCATCTGATGTTTTTTAAAGAGGTGCCCGTCCGAACGAATTCATCCGGGCGGGCAAAGATAGCAGTAAAAATTATTGTATGGACAGGGTAGAAAAGCTAAAGGAATATTTAAAAACCAATGTTAAAGATAGTTTTCTGCAACATGCGCTGGCATTGGAATACATTAAAAGCGGAAATGATGATGAGGCAAAAAATCTTTTCACAGAAATATTGCTAAGAGAACCAACTTATATTGGATCCTATTATCATTTGGCAAAACTATTAGAGCGGAATAATGATACAGAAGAAGCCATAAAAATATATGAAACCGGGATGGAGCAGGCAAAAAATGCAGGTGACAATCATTCGTATAATGAGTTGCAGGCGGCGTATGAAGATTTAGCCTCCTGACCCCGCCAGCTGGCGGGGGAACCTTATGACGAATTCTTTATTTTTTTTTGGCTAAAAAAACTTTGCTGCTTTGCGTGAAAATGCTTTTTATAACTTAACAACATAGATGAATCTCCTTAAAAAATTTACTGACTTTATAAAAAAAGAAAATCTTTTTCAGCCAAAAGATAAATTATTGTTGGCTGTGAGCGGCGGAGTGGATTCTGTTGTTTTGTGTGAGCTCTGTAAACAGACAGGTTTTGATTTTGTTATTGCACACTGTAATTTTCAGTTAAGAGGCGAAGAAAGTAAAAGAGATGAACAATTCGTTAGAGAATTAACTAAAAAATATAATGTAGAAATATTTGTAAAAAAATTTGATACAGAGAAATATGCTGAAGAAAATAAGTTATCAATCCAGGTTGCGGCGAGAGAATTGAGGTATGGATGGTTTAATCAAATCGTCAATGGTCATGCTGGTTTTATTCGCCATTCGCCACTCACTATTCACCATATTCTTACTGCACATCACGCCAATGATAATATTGAAACTTTATTAATAAACTTTTTTAAAGGTACAGGAATAAGCGGTTTGAGAGGAATTCTTCCTAAGCATGGAAATATTATTCGTCCATTATTATTTGCTAAGAAAGAAGAGCTTATTGAATTTGCAAAAGAAAATAATTTAAGTTATGTAGAAGATTCTTCTAATGTATCGGATAAATACACCCGCAATTATTTTCGCAATCAGTTGATTCCTTCTGTTCAAAAAGTATTTCCGCAGGTAGAAGATAATTTACTCAATAACATTCAACGATTTAAGGATATTGAAACACTTTATCAGCAATCAATTGAACTTCATAAAAAGAAATTATTAGAGAAAAAAGGAGAGGAAATTCATATTCCTGTTTTAAAATTATTTAAATCCGATCCTTTACCAACAATAGTTTATGAGATAATAAAAGATTTTGGTTTTACATCTAACCAAACAGAAGATGTTATTAAATTATTGAACAGTGATTCAGGTAAATATGTTCAATCGCATACTCATAAGATCATTAAAAACAGGAACTGGTTAATTATTACTTCAAGTCTTACTACTGTGGCGGAGAATATTTTAATTGAAGAAGAAGATAAGGTTGTTGAATTTTTAAATGGTAAATTGGAAATGAAGCAAATATCTGCCGCAGGTTATAAGCTATCAGGCAGCGAAAGCATTGCCCAGCTTGATTCTGATGAAATTAAATTTCCATTGCTTTTAAGAAAGTGGAAACAGGGAGATTATTTTTATCCTCTTGGTATGAAAAAAAAGAAAAAGCTTAGTCGCTTTTTTATTGATCAAAAATTATCTCTTACAGAAAAAGAAAATATATGGGTGCTGGAAATGAATAAAAAAATCATCTGGATTGTAGGGAAAAGAATAGACGATCGTTTTAAAATTACGCCAAAAACAAAAAATATATTAAAGATCAGCCTAAGTTAAAATTTCGTCTTCATATAATATTTTACATCCTCGATAAAGTTTGTCCATACATCATAATCTGAATAAAGTTTAGTGGCAATTATTATAAAAATCACTCCAAACAATGCTCCCCATATATGTGCTGAGTGATTAATGTTATCGCCGCCACGTCTATCCATATAAGCAGATAAAATTAAATACAATGGTCCAAAAACAAAACCCGGAATTACCGGTGGAATTATAAAAAATCCTAACTGCGAAAGTGGTGATATCATAATACCTGCAAACACTACAGCCGATACGGCGCCTGATGCACCAAGACTTCTATAATTTTCATTTGTTTTATTTTTCCAATAGGTTGGTAACAGGCAAACGATCAATGCAAGAACATACATAAGCAATAACATAGCCCGGCCATAATCGCCAAAAAATTGAATAAAAGCGGGCTCAACCAATGCATTGGAAAATAAATAAAAGGATATCATGTTAAACGCCAGGTGCCCAACATCCGCATGAATAAACCCGCAGGTTATAAAACGATAATATTGATTTTTTTCACTTACAGCAGGTGGATAAAAAATTAAATTATCCATTACCTGGCTATTGTTAAAAGCAATTACAGAAACAATAACGGTGCTGATAATTATGATTAATGTGATAGAGATCATTAGGGATTAAAATAGTTTTTCAAACATACATATAAACTAGCTATGGTGATATTTCTCATTTCTAATAATGGTACAGGCTCTGTAAACCTGTTCTGCTAAAATCAATCTTACTAATTGATGAGGAAAAACCAATTGAGATAAACTCCATACATAATTTGCTCTCTTAATAATTTTTTCATCAACACCGAAAGCACCACCAATAAGAAAGACCAAAGTTTTAGCGCTTTTGTTTGCATTAAACTGTATTAGTTCTGCCAGTTGTTCCGAAGTAAATTGTTTTCCCTTTTCATCAAGAACTACAAGAACATCCTCTGGCTTTAATAAATTTAAGATGATTTCAGATTCAGCTTTTTTTAAATCTTCTTTGGAAAGACTTGGAGCAATTTTAGGCGAAGAAATTAATTTCCACTCAACAGTATAATAATGAGATATTCTTTTAGTAAAAATTTCTATTCCCAATTTTACATAGGGTTCATGTGCTTTACCAAGAGACCAAAAATGAATTTTCACTTATACAATTTATCGCAAAAGTGCTAACATCTCTTCAATAAATATTTATTATTTTTGCCGTCCAATGGCTGCGTAGCTCAACTGAATACCTGCCTGCCGGCAGGCAGCATCCCGATTGTGATCGGGAAGATTTGAGATTTGAAGAGAAAGATTAATGAATAAAAAAATTATAACAGGCCCCGTAGCTTAACTGAATAGAGTATCTGACTACGGATCAGAAGGTTCCAGGTTTGAATCCTGGCGGGGTCACCACACAGGACTGAGTCCCGATTTTTTCGGAACTCTTTTCTTTTTACCTCTGCTGAAACCCTTACCACCATTGCAAAGCAGGTTAAGCACCTCACTTGGCTGCATGGTTTAAAAAGTATTATTGTTATAAGTAAAAAAGATTCCATTCAAATTGAACCTGATGTGTTTCCGGAAGCGATAAAATATTTTAATAAAACACCCTTCTCTAATAAGGCTACCTTTGTAAACAATACCCTCACCGGAAAGCAATCATAGAGAAACAATATACCGCCTGAAATAGAAACTGGGAAAAAGGCATAAAAAAATAAATATCAGGCCGGATGAAACGGTATAAAAAAAATAAAACAAAAGATGTTTTTTCTGAAATGCTTCCACAAGCAATTTCGATTATTAAAAGATCTATTCTTGATCCTTTGCTCGGGGATAATGTAATGCGTAAATACGCCAACGAAAAATCTCCTCTCCGGTCTGAATTGTTTTCATCAGAACAGATGCAGCAATATGCTGTAAAGTTGGCTAAAAGCCATAAACTAACTCAAGGAAAATCTTCGGAACAACTTTTGAAACGCCTTGCAGAAAATGAAGATGTTTTACTGGATGTTCATAGCTTATTAACTGAAACAGTAAGAGTAAAAAAACGTATAGCACCTGCAGGCGAATGGCTGCTGGATAATTTTTACCTAATAGAAGAACAGATATATACAGGCAAAAAACATTTACCGAAAGGATATAGCAAAGGATTGCCCCAACTTGCAAAAGGCCAGTCACAGGGACTTCCGAGGGTATATGATATTGCGGTGGAAATTATTTCGCACAGTGATGGACGTGTTGATATGAAAAGTTTAACTGCTTTTATTAACTCGTATCAATCTTTAATTACTTTAAAATTAGGAGAGCTGTGGGCCATTCCAATTATGCTTCGTTTAGCATTACTTGAAAATTTAAGACGACTGGCTACTCAAATTGCAGTTGATATACTCAATAAAAATCTTGCCGATTATTGGGCGGATGAGATGACTGACACTGTTGAAAAAGATCCTAAAAACCTGGTGCTGGTTATTGCAGATATGGCAAGGTCAAATCCACCAATGGAAAGTTCTTTTGTGGCCGAACTAACAAGAAGGTTGCAGGGAAAGGGTTCTTCTTTGGCATTGCCGCTTAGCTGGATAGAACAACGTTTATCAGAGAATGAGTTAACAACTATTGAACTTGTGTATTTGGAAAATCAAAAGCAGGCCGCCGACCAGATGTCTATCAGTAACAGCATTAACGGGCTTCGTTTTTTAAATACTACCGATTGGCGTGATTTTGTTGAAGGCCAGAGTGTTGTGGAACAAATTCTACGGGAAGATATTAATGATGTATATGAAAAAATGGATTTTTACACACGTGATAGTTACCGCCATGTTATAGAAAGGATTGCAAAGAACAGCAATTTTGAAGAAGAAAAAATAGCAGGTATGGCTATTGCTTTTGCAAAAGAGAATACGGGCAATGATAATATCCGCACTTCTCATGTAGGTTATTATTTAATAGGCAAAGGAGTAGCGGAACTGGAGAAAGTTGCAAAAACCCGTTTAGCAATCGGGGAGATTTGTAAAAAATTTTTTAATAAAATCCCTTTATTATTATATACAGGCGCAATCGTAATCATTACATTTTTTTTAAGCTGGTTGTTATTAAATAAAGCTTATGAGGATGGCCTTCGGGGCTGGAAAATAATTTTATTAGGGGTAATATGTATTATAAGTACAAGCCAGCTTTCATTAACTCTTATTAATTGGCTGGTTACTTTATTTGCCCGGCCACACCTGCTTCCACGATTGGATTTTTCTAAAGGTATTCCTCAGCAATATCGCAGTTTAATTGCTGTGCCAACAATGCTTACAGGCATTAAAGAAATAGAAGACCTGGTAGAAGCCCTTGAAGTTAGTTTTTTGGCAAACAGGGATGAAAATCTCCACTATGCTTTGTTGACAGATTTTAAAGATGCTGTTACAGAAACACTTCCGGAAGATGAGTATCTTTTACAATCTGCAAAGAATAAAATCATTGAGCTAAACAGGAAATATGACAGAATAAAAAATGATACTTTCTTTTTTTTTCACCGGCCACGTAAATGGAATGCAAAAGAAAAAAAGTGGATGGGCTATGAACGCAAACGTGGAAAGCTTGCGGCGCTTAATGCATTGTTAAGAGACAAGGACAAAGAAAGTTTTTCATTGATAGTTGCTGATGAATCATTTTTCCATGAAATAAAATATGTTATCACACTTGATACAGATACACAATTGCCAAGAGATGCAGCATGGAAAATGATAGGTACGCTTGCACATCCCTTAAACCACGCATTGTATGATGAGCAAAAGCAACGGGTAGTAGATGGATACACTATTCTTCAACCTCGTGTATCAAATAGTTTGCCGGGCGCTACCAGTTCAATATACAAAAAGATACATGGAAATGAAGCAGGAACCGATCCTTATACCCATGCTATCTCAGATGTATACCAGGATCTGTTCCAGGAAGCTTCATTTATCGGCAAAGGGATTTATGATATAGATGCATTTGAACAAACTTTAAATAACCGGTTTCCTGATAATCGTATTTTAAGCCATGATCTGTTAGAAGGAAATTATGCCAGATGCGGTTTGATTAGTGATATACAATTATACGAAGAGTACCCCTCCAACTACATTGCTGATATGCAGCGCGACCACCGATGGGTAAGAGGCGATTGGCAGATTGCACGATGGCTTTTTCCTTTTGTTCCAAGTCCAGATAAAAAGTATAGAAGAAATACATTATCAGCTTTATCCGTGTGGAAGATATTTGATAACCTTCGACGCAGTTTTGTATCAATATCTCTTACATTACTTCTTTTATTTGGCTGGATAATTTCTCCTTCAGCGCAGTTTTGGACCTTGTGTGTTATAAGTATAATCACAGTGCCTTCACTAATTACACTGATTTGGGATATATTTAGAAAACCAAAGGATATGGTATTGTGGCAGCATACAATATATTCTATTCGATCTGCATATAATAACTTCATTCAGCATACTCTCTATCTTATATTTCTTCCTTATAACGCATTCATAAATTTTGATGCCATTGTACGTACTAATTGGCGTTTATTTATTTCACGCAAAAAGTTTCTTGAATGGAACCCTTCCGGTAATTCATCTGTGAACACCCCCAAAAATTTATGGGCAGCATACGGGGTAATGTGGTTTGAGCCTTTGTTAGCTGTAAGCTTGTTGGTTTATTTAACTTATTATTCCTCATTGGCATTGTTAATAGAAATTCCTGTGTTGGTGCTTTGGATAATTGCGCCTGCAATTGAGTGGTGGGTAAGTCTTTCATATTCAAAACATGAAGCGGATATTACAAAGAAGCAAACTATTTTTCTTCAAAAACTATCTAGAAAGATATGGGCCTTTTTTGAAAAATTTGTTACCGAAGAAGATAACTGGCTGCCGCCGGATAATTACCAGGAACATCCTGATCCAAAAATTGCACACCGTACATCGCCTACTAATATCGGCCTTGCGTTATTATCAAATTTAACAGCGTATGATTTTGGTTACCTGTCAGCAGAAAAACTAATTGAACGTACAGCCAATACATTAAATACAGTTCAAAAACTGGAGAAATATAGCGGTCATTTATACAATTGGTACGACACAATTACGCTTGCTCCCTTAGCACCACGATACATTTCCACGATAGATAGCGGAAACCTTGTAGCGCATTTGATAGTATTGAAGCAAGGGCTTCTTTCAATTATAAATGATAAAATATTTTCAGTGAAAGTATTTGATGGGTTGATGGATACCGTAGAAGTTCTTTTAGAGAAAAAAGAAAAGAGAGTTGTAATTGAACAATTTAAAAAAGAACTGGAAATTATTCGCCTTGCGCCGCCTTTTACTTTAGCAGAAACAATTGTTTGCATAAACAGCCTTGAAGAAACCTTTGGGCAAATTACTGCCAGTTTTACTTTCAATGAAGAACAGAACAACGAATCTTTTTTATGGGTGGAAAAACTGGGGAAACAAATAAATGATATACGCAATGACCTGTTAACACTTGCTCCATGGCTACTGCTTCAGCCACCTTCTTTAAAATTAAATGATATTGCTGCGTATAGATCACATATTCCAACCTTATCGCAACTGGCTAAAATAGAAATGGAATTATTGTCCCAAATAAAAGCGTTATATGCAGAAGATAATACAGCAGAAGAGAATGAGTGGATAAATGATTTTACAGCGCATATCAGCAATGCATCACGCAGGGCAAAAGAAAGGATATTGATATTGGGAGGACTTGCCCGGCAATGTATGGAACTTTCAAATATTGATTACGATTTTTTATATGACAGGTCGCAACACTTGCTTGCGATTGGTTATAATGTTGATGAACAGAGAAGGGATAATAGCTTCTATGATCTGTTGGCTTCAGAAGCAAGACTTACCACATTTACAGCTATAGCACAAGGAAAGTTACCACAGGAAAGCTGGTTTGCATTAGGGCGTCAACTTATTAATACAGGTTCAACGCCAATTCTTCTTTCATGGAGTGGCTCTATGTTTGAATACCTGATGCCAATGCTGGTAATGCCTTCTTATGAAAATACTTTGTTGGGCCAAACATATAAAGCTGTTGTACAAAAGCAAATTGAATATGGCAAAAAACGTGGTGTGCCCTGGGGTATTTCAGAATCAGGTTATAATTCTGTAGATGCTAATCTTAATTATCAATATCGTGCATTCGGGGTTCCCGGGTTAGGCTTAAAACGCGGTCTGGGAGAGGATTTGGTTATTTCTCCTTATTCGTCTGTTATGGCATTGATGGTAGCGCCGGAAGAAGCTTGTAAAAACATGGAGGAATTAGCAACAAATGGTTTTGAAGGAGAATTTGGTTTTTATGAAGCTATAGATTACACCGCATCCCGTTTGCCAAGAAGGCAATCAAATGCTGTTATACGTTCTTTCATGGTGCACCACCAGGGCATGGGTTTGTTGTCACTATCGTATCTGTTACTAAGCCGGCCTATGCAAAAACGTTTTGAGGCTGAAGTACAGTTTCAGGCTACTCTATTGCTATTGCAGGAACGTATCCCGAGGGTATCAACTTTTTATTCTCCTGTCATGCATATATCAGACAGCAGTATGATAGCTGAAAATAATGATATACCCATCCGTGTTATTAATACACCTGATACGCCTGTGCCCGAAGTGCAGTTATTATCTAATGGCAGATACAATGTAATGGTTACGAATGCAGGCGGAGGCTACAGCCGGTGGAAAGACATTGCGGTTACCCGTTGGCGTGAGGACAGCACCTGTGATAACTGGGGAACTTTTTGTTTTATAAAAGATATGGAGCAGGATAGTAACCTTTTCTGGTCATCTGCATATCAGCCTTCACTTAAGGAAGGAGATAATTATGAAGCAGTTTTTTCACAGGGACGTGCAGAATTTCGCCGGAGTGATTACTCTCTTGAAACACATACTGAAATTGTTGTTTCTCCAGAGGATGATGTTGAACTGAGAAGAGTACATATCACTAATCGCTCAAGAAGAAAAAGATATATTGAAATTACCAGTTATGCAGAAGTAGTGCTTGCATCTCCCAATGCTGATGCTGCACATCCTGCTTTCAGTAATCTTTTTGTTCAAACAGAAATCATTTCACAACGCAATGCTATTATTTGCACACGACGTCCTCGTTCTGTGGAAGAACATAACCCTTCCATGTTTCACTTAATGAAAGTGCATCATGCAGAAATAAAATCTGTTTCTTATGAAACAGATAGAAGTAAGTTTATTGGTCGCGGTAATACTATTCATCAGCCTGCTTTTTTAGATAAAACGGATGGGCTTTCAGGAACACAGGGTTCTGTTCTTGATCCTGTTATTTCCATTCAATATAAAATAGTAATTAATCCCCAGGAATCTGCAACTATTGATATGCTGATTGGTATTGCAGACACTAAGGAGATTTGTAATGCATTGGTAGAAAAATACCAGGACAGGTATTTAAGAAACCGTGCACTTGAACTTTCGTGGACGCATAGCCAGGTTGTACTAAGGCAGATCAATGCAGGGGAAGCAGATGCACAATTATATTCAAAGCTTGCAGGTTCAGTAATCTTCGCAAATCCTTCTTTGCGTGCAGATCAGAACATCATTATAAAAAATCATCGTGGACAATCGGCTTTATGGAGTTATTCTATTTCGGGAGACTTGCCTATTGTTCTTTTACAAATAGAAGATGCTGCCAATATTGACCTGGTAAAACAATTAATACAGGCACATGCTTACTGGCGGTTAAAAGGTTTAATAGTTGACTTAGTAATCTGGAATGAGGATCATGGCGGCTACAGACAGGTTTTGCAAAATGAAATACAAAGCCTTATCGCACCTGCACTTGGTGCTGATTTTAAAGAACAACCCGGTGGAATTTTTATTAGATCAGCAGATCAAATATCAAATGAAGACCGCATACTATTTCAAACATTGGCACGCATTGTAATTTCTGACAGGATGGGTAGTTTGGAAGAACAAGCCAACAGGCGCAGTAAGGTAAAAAGCATCGTTCCTTATTTTACTCCTGTTAAATTTTATCCTTCTGTCGCAACATCCGTTACGCTGCCGGAGGATTTGCAATTTTTCAATGGTATCGGCGGCTTTTCAAAAGATGGAAAAGAATATATTATTACAACAACTGCGGCCCAAACAACACCTGCACCATGGATCAATGTATTAGCTAATCCAAATTTCGGAACTATTATTTCAGAAAGCGGACAGTCATACACGTGGCTTGAAAATGCACATGAGTTTAGATTAACACCGTGGAACAATGATCCTGTAAGCGACCTGGCAGGCGAGGTATTTTATATAAGAGATGAAGAAAGCGGAAGGTGGTGGTCGCCAACGCCACTTCCCGGCCGTAGCAAATCTTCATATATTACAAAGCATGGATTTGGGTACAGTATTTTTCAACACAGCGAGGATGGTATTTATTCAGAAATGTGCGTATTTGTTGATCTGGAAGTTTCTGTAAAATTCATTATTTTAAAATTACATAATCAATCCAATAGGCCACGCAGGCTTTCTGCAACAGGTTATATGGAATGGGTATTAGGTGACCTGAGGCCAAAAAATCAAATGCACATAATTACTGAGTCGGATGCGGATACAGGTGCTATCCTGGCAAGAAATCCTTATAATACAGAATTTGAAAACAGGGTTGCTTTTTTTGATGTTGATGAGCGAACAAAAAATTTCACAGCAGATCGTAGTGAATTTATCGGCCGCAATGGTACACTTCGTAATCCTGAAGCTATGGGTAAAGCAAAACTTTCCGGTAAAACAGGAGATGCGATTGACTCTTGTGCTGCTATACAGGTCGTGTTTGATTTAGAAGATAATGAAGAATATGAAATTGTTTTTCGTCTTGGCGCGGTAAGGGATCATGATGATATAGTTAATATAATTCGTGATTTTAAAGGAGCTTCGGTTGCACACAATGCATTGGATAAAGTTAAAAAATACTGGCAGCAAACATTGGGAGTTTTGCAGATAGAAACACCTGATGCAGCTTTAAATATTATTTCAAATGGCTGGCTCAATTATCAGGCATTGGCCTGTCGTATTTGGGCACGTAGCGGCTTCTATCAATCCAGTGGTGCTTTTGGGTTCAGGGACCAGTTGCAGGATGTATTATCATTACTTTATTCAAAACCTGGAATTGTACGAGAGCAAATATTATTAAATGCTTCACGGCAATTTAAAGAAGGTGATGTGCAACACTGGTGGCATCCACCAGCAGGAAGGGGTGTACGCACAACATGTTCTGATGATTATCTCTGGTTGCCCTTTGTTACTTTAAAATATGTTTCGCACACCGGCGATAAAAGTATTTTAGACGAGTCAATTTATTTTTTAGCAGGACGTGTGTTAAATGTAGGTGAGGAATCTTATTATGACCTTCCTATCAGTTCTCATGAATCTGCCAGCCTGTATAATCATTGCATAAAAGCTATTGAACATGCACTGAATTTTGGAGAACATGGATTGCCTTTTATTGGTTCCGGCGATTGGAACGATGGTATGAACAAAGTTGGCGAACATGGTAAAGGCGAAAGTATATGGCTCGCATTTTTTTTATATGATATATTGATGCGGTTTACAGAAATTGCTGAGTTAAAAGGTGATGCAGGTTTTGCAGAAAAGTGTAAACAACAGGCAAAAAAATTAAGAAGCAATATTGAAAAAAATGGTTGGGATGGGCAATGGTATCGCCGTGCTTATTTTGATGATGGTACACCGCTTGGTTCATCAACCAATGAAGAATGTAAAATTGATTCTATTGTACAAAGTTGGTCTGTACTTTCTAAAGCAGGCGATATTGAACGATCACAAACGGCGATGAATGCCGCCGAAAAATTCCTTATCCGTAAAGATGCGTCTTTGATACAATTGTTTGAACCGCCTTTTGATAAATCTAATTTGAATCCCGGTTATATTAAAGGGTATGTTCCCGGCATTCGGGAAAATGGCGGACAATATACACATGCTGCCATTTGGTTAATAATGGCCTTTGCAGAGCTAAAGAATAAACAAAAAACCTGGGAATTATTGCAAATGATAAATCCTGTAAATCATGGTGCAAATGCTGATGCCATTGCAAAATATAAAGTAGAACCGTATGTAATGGCTGCTGATATTTATGCAGACTCTTTGCACCTTGGCCATGGCGGATGGACTTGGTACACAGGCTCGGCAGGTTGGATGTACCAGCTTATTATCGAATCTTTTTTAGGATTAAAACGTAAGGGAAATATTTTACAATTTGAACCTTGTATCCCTGAAGCATGGGAATCTTTTAAAATAAAATATCAATTTATCGATACGCTCTATCATATAACTGTGTTACAGGATAAAAACCAAACAGCGGCGATAGAAGTATTTGTTGATGAAGAAACACAATCAAATAAAATCATTTCGCTTATCAATGATGGTAAAGAGCATTTTGTAAAAGTGATATTGAATAATGCACATTATTCTTCTGAAAAATTGTAAAAATGTGAGGCTATGAAAAGAGAAAAGGAAATTAAAGGATGGAAAAGCAGATTAAAAATTCAGAAACTTATCTCAACTGAGTACCTGCTGCCGGCAGGCAGGGAGCATCCCGATTACAATTGGGAAGGTTTCAGGTTTGAATCCTGACGGGGTCAAATAAAAAGCAGCTTTTAGAAGCTGCTTTTTATTTATTTATTTATTTTCATAAATATTTTTATCTCTCCAAATTGTAAAAAAAATATTTTTTTTGCTTCTGATTAATTGAAAAGATTTAACATTTAAAAAAGATAATTAATTCATTTTTTCTCTTTTTAAATTCAATTGTTATTCGTTTCTTTTCAGTAAAAAAAATTTTCAATATATCTTTTTCTTAATGAAATTATTTTATAAAACGAATTATTGATTTTATTGTCAGTTGTAAAAAAACAAAAATGCAGCATGTACAAAAACTTATAGCTTGCGATATTCTTCTTTGAGAAAATATTATTTTTTATAATTAATTTTTAAGACTTAAAAATAAAAATTTATAAGTTGTAGTTTTCAGAAAGAAAATGTTATTGCTTAAGATGCTTTACTGGAAAGGGTTATATGCAGAATGGATAAAATAAAAAGCCCCGAAAAATTCGGGGCTCATATCATTGCTTAATTAAAAGCTAATTACCTTTTTCTACCACCAGCTTTTTTAGGAGCGGCTTTTTTTGCAGCGGCTTTTTTAGGAGCGGCTTTTTTTGCAGCGCCTTTTTTGGCGGCTTTTTTTGCAGTTGCCATTTTTTTAGAATTTAATTGTTAGTAAATATTTACTAAAAATAGAAATATTTTTCAAACTTGCAAAAAAAACTTATCAAATTTTACGAAGACACATGGAGAGCATTTACAGAAATGTAAGTTTCGCGTCTTTACTTTTTCTGAATTAACTATGTAGTAATTGCAAATTTTTTTATGCTGATGCTTCTACAGTATTTATAGAAATGTAAGTTTTATCGCCTTTACTTTTTTTGAATTCAACTACTCCATCAGCAGTTGCAAAAATTGTAAAGTCTCTTCCAACACCAACATTTTTTCCGGGATGAAAAACTGTTCCTCTTTGACGAACGATTATGTTACCGGCAATTGCAGGTTGACCGCCAAAAATTTTTACACCTAATCTTTTGCTTTGTGAATCACGACCGTTTTTTACGG
The DNA here is from genome assembly GCA_017882215.1 of Chitinophagaceae bacterium. Taxonomy (GTDB): domain Bacteria; phylum Bacteroidota; class Bacteroidia; order Chitinophagales; family Chitinophagaceae; genus Ginsengibacter. Next base: position 15,422 of record JADGPX010000026.1, read on the forward strand.
AGCCTTCGCCTTTTTTGTGAGCCATATCTTTTAATTAAAAAATTAATAATTTAAAATTGAGAGTTGAATGCACAATCAAATTCTTTTTAGACAGCTAAATAATATCTGTTACTTTTATTTGAGTGTAATGAGTGCGATGACCGTGCTTTTTTCTAAATCCTTTTCTTTTTTTCATTTTAAAAGCGATCACTTTATCACCTTTAATGGTGTCATCAACTATTTCTGCTTTTACGGTAGCTTTCGCATCTCCGCCTATACTAACTTTACCCTCGTTTTCAAGCATCAATATATCAGAAAATTCAACTTTATCGCCGGTTTTCCCGGTAAGATGGGGTACAAATAAACTTTGTCCTGCCTGAACTTTAAACTGTTGACCGGCTATTTTTATAACTGCAAACATAACTACCCAAATTTAGGAGTGCAAAGGTAAGGGAATTCAGTTAAAATATACTAATTCTATGTAAAAAATTACAAAGGTTGATAGCTCTATTATCTTATTTTGCAGCTTAAAGTTCTATTTTGAAATATTTAGCACGAGTAGTTAGAATAATCTATAGCATATATGGCTTTCTTTCTTTTTTACTGATAATGCTTTTACTTCTTCCAATATTCCTGGTAGCTTCCTTTTTTGGTAAGGTAAATGGAGGTAATATAATATATGAAGCATGCAGGGTATGGGCAGACATTTGGATGTTTTTGATCGGCATCTCTCATAAAAATATATATGAGGTGCCGCACGATACTTCACGCCAATATATTTTTGTGAACAATCATATTTCCTACCTGGATATACCTGTAATGATGAAAGCTATTCGCAGGCAAAATTTTCGCATTTTGGGTAAGGCTGAGCTGGCTGCAATCCCGGTGTTTGGTTTTATATTTAAACATGCAGCGGTTTCTGTAGATAGAAAAAATCCTGAGCATAGAGCAAAAAGTGTAATCACATTAAAATCTATTATAAGAAGAAAGATCTCTATTTTTATTTGTCCTGAAGGAACATTTAATGAAACTCATGCACCTCTGAAAGAGTTTTATGATGGGGCTTTTAAAATTGCTATTGAAACTCAAACTCCAATTAAACCCATATTATTTTTAGATACTTACGACAGGTTGAATTACAAAGATATTTTTTCACTTTCTCCCGGAAGATCACGTACAGTATTTTTAGAAGAAACCAACACTGCCGGACTTTCAATAAGTGATGTTTCTTTCCTGAAAGAAAAAATCTATAAACAGATGGAAGACGGCTTGATCAGGTATAAGGCAAGCTGGATAGAGCACCTTTAGACCCTCAAATTTATTAAGCCAGTATATTTGTTACAACAATGACAGATAATAATACCGGCAACAATTTATTTTCTAAAAAAGATACAGAATCTGCATGGGCAGAAGTTATATTGCCTTTAGCCATTCCTAAAACATATACGTACACCATTCCGCAACATCTTCAATCAAAAACACATCCAGGCTGCAGGGCAGAAGTTGTGTTTGGAAAAAATAAAAAATATGCCGGAATCGTAAAGTCAGTTTCCGGTAAAAAACCTGAGTATGAAACAAAAGAAATTTTAAACATAATTGACGACGACCCAATAATTTACCCTCAGCAATTAAAGTTATGGCAATGGATAAGTGAATATTATATGTGTAGTGAAGGAGAAGTAATGGCGGCTGCTTTGCCAACGCATCTTAAATTAAGCAGTGAAGCTATTATTGTTTTTAATGAAGATTATGGAGAAGATTTTTCTGATCTTGATAACGAAGAATACCTGGTAGCGGAGGCATTATTAATAAAAAAAGAATTGAGATTGCCGGAGGTGCAACAGATCCTGGATATCAATCATGTTTATCCGCTTATAAAAAGGCTTATTGAGAAAAAAGTTTGTTATGTATGGGAAGCATTCAATGAAAAATATAAGCAGAAGAAAGAAAATTACATTATCCTGAATCCTGAATTTAATAATGAAGAAAAATTAAATGAGCTGCTGAATAACTGGAGCAAAGCCCCCAAACAACTGGAACTATTGTTAAGCTATTTACATCTTTTAAAAACTGAAGGAGAAGTAATACAAACCGCATTATTAAAAAAATCCGGCGCTTCTGCAGCACAATTAAAAGGTTTAGCAGAAAAAAATATTTTATTTATAGAGAAGAGGAATGTTGACCGTGTTGAGAATTTACCACAAAAAATTTCTATTGATTTTGAACTGAGCGCAGCACAAAAAAAAGCATTAGATGAGATCAATTCAGTATTTTCTGAAAAGAATGTTTGCCTTCTGCATGGAGTTACAAGCAGCGGCAAAACTCAATTGTATATTAAACAAATTGAAGAATATATAAACAGGGGTAAGCAGGTTTTATATCTCTTGCCCGAGATAACTCTAACCGCACAAATCATCCGCAGGTTACAAAAAAATTTTGGCGGCAATGTCACTATTTATCATTCTAAATTTAATAACAATGAAAGGGTAGAGCTGTGGAATAAAATTAAGAATGGGGAAGTAAAAATTATTCTTGGTGCAAGAAGCGCCTTGTTTCTTCCTTTTAAAGATATTGGCTTGATAATAGTTGATGAAGAACACGACAGCTCCTACAAGCAGCAGGATCCTGCACCACGCTATAATGCGAGGGATGCTGCTATTTTTTATGCTTCTCTTTTTAATGCAAAAGTTTTGCTTGGTAGCGCAACACCTTGTTTAGAGAGTTATTATAATGTTGAAAAGAATAAATATGGTTTGGTAGAACTAAATGAAAGATTTGGAGGTATACAGCTTCCGGAGATCGAGATAATAAATACAAGGCAGGTAGCTGCAAGTAAAAAAGGTAAAGTGATCTTATCACCGCAGTTAAAAGAGGCTATTGAAGATGCGGTAACAAATGATAAGCAGGTAATTTTATTTCAAAACCGCAGGGGGTATTCTCCTTTTTTAATTTGTGCAACCTGCGGATTTATTCCTCATTGTAATAATTGTGATGTTACACTTACACTGCATAAATTCTCAAATAAATTGCATTGTCATTATTGCGGAAGCAGCTATCCAAAACTAACAACCTGCCCGGCATGTGGCACTGTAAACTGGATGGAGAAAAATTTTGGAACAGAAAAAATAGAAGAGGAATTGGAAAACGAATTTCCTTCTTATAAGGTTGCAAGGATGGATATAGATTCAGTGCGTGGAAAGACCGCTCATGATAGTTTGATAAAATTATTTGAACAGCATCGGATAGATATTCTTGCAGGAACACAAATGGTAGTAAAAGGACTTGATTTTGAAAACGTAAGCCTGGTAGGAGTTTTAGATGCTGATGGTTTATTGAGCTTTGCAGATTTCAGGGTTAATGAAAGAGCTTTCCAATTAATGGAACAGGTAAGCGGCAGGGCTGGCAGAAAGACTGAACAGGGAAAAGTGATGATACAGGCAGCAAAAATAAATCACCCTGTTTTGTTGTTTGTGCAGCAACATGATTTTAAAAGATTTTATGATTTTGAAATCGAAAATCGTAAAAGGTTTTTCTATCCCCCATTCAGCCGGGTGATAAAAATTATTTTAAAACATAAAATGAAAGAGGTTGTCAGCGAGGCAGCGGACAGATTAGGAGATGCATTAAAAAAGGATATGAATGATTTTGTAATAGGACCTGCCGCACCCGTGGTTAACAGGATCCGCAGTTTATATCTTATGGAGATACTGATAAAATTGCCGAAGGATGCAAATATGCTTAGGCAGTATAAAAAAGTGATCGCAAATCATTTTAATTTATTGCATGCAGAAAAGAAATTCAGGAGTGTTGTGCTTATAGCAGATGTTGACCCCATGTAATTACCGGATCAGTTTCATTATTTCTTTGTATTCAGGAATATGTATACCGGGTTGGGTTTGTTTGCTTTCTGCAACCATTGCTTTGGCAACATCTCTTGCTTTAATTGGATGATATTTATTTAAAGAACCAATAAGCATAAAAGAAAACACCTGCATAAGCACCTGCCCAATTTTTTCTGCAGGCCTTCGTTCTTTTCTCTTACCTAATAACATTGATGGTCTGAAGATGCTGATAGTATCAAAAGCAAATTGTTTAACAGCGTTTTCTGTTTTGCCTTTTAACTGTAGGTAAAAATTAGTTGATGAAGGATCAGCTCCAACAGAGGATACAATTAAGAATTTTTTATACCCTTGTGTACTGCCTATCCGTGCTGCATTCACGGGAATATCATGATCTATTTTTTCATATGCTGCTCTATCACCTTTTACTTTTTTTTGTGTTGTACCAATACAGCAAAAAATAATATCTCCTTTTCCCAATTTATTGGTGTAATCATTTATGTCATTAAAATCTACAAGCTCCTGTTGCAATTTTGGATGATTGAATGCTAATCCTCTTCGAACCAAAACTCTAACGATACCAAAATGGTCATCCTTCAGCATCTCTTCAACGAGATAACTTCCGATTAACCCTGATGCGCCAATTATCACTGCTGTCTGTTCATTCATATTTAGTATTTTGCTGTTAATTATGCAAGTTCAACAAAATTATTCGCTCAAAAAATATAACACATTCGGTGTTGAAGCTTCTGCAAAGTATTTTGGTGCATTTACCACGATTGATGATCTGCAATTATTATTGAAAGAATATTCTGAGCAATCAACTTTAGTCTTGGGTGGTGGCAGTAATCTCTTATTTACTAAAAATTATGACGGACTTGTTTTAAAAAATGAGATAAGAGGGATTAATACGGTTCATGAAGATGAAGATCACATTTATGTAAAAGTGGGAGCAGGCGAGATCTGGCATCAATTTGTAATGCACTGCATCAAAAATAATTTTTCAGGAGTAGAGAATCTCTCACTGATTCCCGGAAATATCGGCGCTTCACCTATGCAAAATATTGGAGCCTATGGGGTGGAGATAAAAGATGTTTTTCATTCACTGGAAGCATTTCATTTACAGGAACAACGAATTTTAAATTTTACTTTAAACGATTGCGGGTTCGGATACAGGGATAGTGTTTTCAAAAAAAGGTATAAAGATCAATTTGCTATTCTTACTGTAACATTCAGGCTAAATAAAAAGCCTCAATACAATATTTCTTATGGAGCAATAAAAGAAGAATTAGAAAAAATGGGAGTGAAAGATCTGAGTATTCAATCCATTTCACAGGCAGT
>JADGPX010000196.1 GCA_017882215.1 Chitinophagaceae bacterium
CTTATTTTGCCGGATTTGAATTCGGTTTCAATATTTTTATAATCAACAAGATTTTTTTCAATATCAAAATACCGGCTGGCATTTATTTCCCGGATAATGGCTGTGGTGGCTACATCTTTAGAATTATCAAGTACAGCAATTTTAGAATTTTTCACTTCGTTGGTTAAGGCAAAACCAAAAATTATTATTTGCGCAATAGGCATTCCCAGGAGGATAAGCATCGTCCGCTTATCACGAAGGATGTGATAAAATTCTTTTTTTACAAATGAGAAAAATTGCCTCATACTTTTTTTAATTGAATATTCAACCACATACCTTTTAATAAATCAGCTATTCACCACTCCTCAACGCCTTCCTGGCCAGTTTTAAGAACACTTCATCCATGGATGCAGCAGTGTATGTTTTCTTCAATTGTTGCGGAGTATCCATTGCTTCAATCCGTCCATCTACCATAATGCATACACGATTACAATATTCAGCCTCATCCATATAGTGTGTTGTAACAAAAATGGTAATGCCAGAATCTGCAGCCTGGTAAATCATATTCCAGAATTCCCTTCGTGTTACGGGGTCAACTCCACCGGTAGGCTCATCCAAAAAAACAATGCCTGGCTCATGAAAGATAGCTACCGAAAATGCAAGCTTTTGCTTCCATCCTAATGGCAATGATTTCACCAATTTACCGGCTTCATTTTCAAGGTGCAGGTTCTTGAGGACAAAGGATGTTTTTTCTTTTATAAATTCATCGCTTTTCCCATAAATGCCTGCATAAAAACGAATATTTTCTTTCACAGTAAGATCTTCGTACAACGAAAACTTCTGGCTCATATATCCAATATTTTTTTTGATACTTTCCGTTTGATGGTAAACGTCAAAACCCGCTACAGTAGCTTTTCCGGATGTTGGTTTTGATAACCCGCAAAGCATTCTCATGGCGGTAGTTTTTCCCGCTCCGTTGGCGCCGAGGAAACCAAAAATCTCACTCTTGTTTACTTCAAATGAAATACCATCTACGGCAGTAAAATCTCCAAATTTTTTTGTAAGATGATCAACAGTTATTGCTTTTTCAGTACTCATTTTTTAGTTCTTCATTAGTGACATAAAACAATCTTCTATGTTTGGCCGCACAGCTTTTATCTCAAGATCATCAGCAGCATATTTTAATAAATAATTTTTCAGCATGTCTTCTTTATTTTTATGCTTCATCACAACATGATGGTATGCTCCAAAGAAATAAGTATCTTCTACCTCTTCAAAATTTTTGAGATCATTTAATAAAGAAAGCATTTTCGAAGAACGGACGGCAAACAAATCTTTTTCAAATTTTTCAATAATACCATCCGGCGTATCAATTGACATTATCTTTCCCGATTGCATTAAAGCCACTCGATCGCATTTTCCAGCTTCGTCCATGTAGGGCGTGCTTACTAAAATGGTGATGCCCTGCTGTTTTAATTTCTTCAGCATCTCCCAAAATTCTTTTCGTGAAACTGCATCAACGCCGGTTGTAGGTTCGTCCAGGAACAAAATTAACGGACTATGAATGAGTGCACAACACAGGGCCAGTTTTTGTTTCATACCACCTGATAATTTCCCGGCTCTTCTTTTTTTAAATGGCTCAATCTGCACATAAATATCTTTGATGAGGTCATAATTTTTTTCGATGGAGGTATTAAATATCGTTGCAAAGAATTCAAGATTTTCAGCAACAGTTAAATCCTGGTACAATGAAAATCTTCCCGGCATGTAACCTACTCTCTTCCTGATTTCTTTATAATCTTTCACCACATCAAAACTATCTATTGTTGCTTCGCCTTCATCAGCAAGTAATAAGGTAGTGAGTATTCTAAACAAAGATGTTTTGCCCGCACCATCAGGGCCAATGATACCAAACAATTCCCCCTTGCCCACCTCAAATGAAATACTGCGTAGCGCCTGTATCTTATTATTTTTTGTTCCGTAAAATTTGACAATATTTTTTGCTGTAACCGCGGGTTTCATTCCTGCTTTTTATTCATGAAAAAAGTTCAATTATAGATTCATGGTTTGGGATTAAAAATTACTTCACCATACATACCAATTTTTAAATAGCCATCATTTTTTACTTTTATTTTTATGGCATATACCAGGTTTGCCCGTTCATCTTTTGTCTGAATTGTTTTTGGAGTAAACTCTGCCTTATCAGAAATCCAGGTGATGATTCCATTCATCTCTTTGTATGTATCAGCGCCATTATCTACCAGCACTTTTACGTTTTGATTTAATTTCACCTGTGATAATTGCGCCCCTGAAATGTAGGCCCGCAGTGTCATTTCAGACAGATCAGCAATTTCATACAACGCTTTTCCGGCTGATGTTAACTCCCCTTCTTCTGCATATTTTGTAATCACGGTTCCGGAAACAGGGTTTACAATATTTGCCTTTTGAATCTGGTCATTTAATTGTGCAACTTTTTTCTCCAAAGGTTTTCCTTCACTCATAATACTCCGGTTCTGTGTTGAAATATTATTGCGCTGTACGTTTATTTGTTGTTGTGTTACGGCGAGTTGTTTTCGGGCAACATCTATCTGTGCATTGATATCATCTACCTGTTTCCCGGTTGCTGCATCCTGCTTCAGCAAATTTTCAAATCTTATTTTTTCATGTAATAAATTTTGAAGTTGCGACTGCTGCACTGCCAACTGTTTTTCCAACAAATAAACTCCTGGTAATACATCAGTCTTCTTTTCACCGAGCGCCTGTATGCTGGCTTGCACCTGTTCTTTTTGAAGAGAAAGATTTTCTGCATCAATCTCACCAACGATTTTATTTTTCGTAATGGTATCACCTTCACGGATAGTAAGTGATAATATTTTTCCCGGTATCTCTGATGATACCACCACTTCATCAACTTCAAAAGTTCCTGCCGCATCAAACTGATGGTTGTTGGTGTTGCATGCAACAAAAGAAAAAATAAAAGCAGTTGTTATTAAAATTTTCGTGTTCATGAAAAAATGATTTATTATTTTCCTGATATGATTTGGTAATTAATTTGTGCCTGGAGCAATTGTATCTGGTGAGTGATGAGTGCCTGTCTCGACTGGTCTTCAGCATTTACTTCACGCAAATAATCATTGGCAGTAATGACGCCATTTTCCAATTGTGCTTTTGCAGCATCTTTTACGCTGGCACGCAAAGTGATAATTTCTTCATCACCTGCTATAAGCAAATTCATTTTATCTATTTCAGATTGTTGTTGTTTTAACTGAGTATTGGTATTCAGTAAAAAAGTTTCTTTCTCAATATCCACGCTCTTTTTATTTATTTCTACTAATTGATTTTCTTTTTTCCTGGTGTACAATCCACCCAACGGCCAGTTAAAACGAACACCACCGATATAAAAAAAATCAAATTCGTTTTTTAATAAATTCAACGAAGGCCGTCCATAACCGCCTTGCAGAAAAAGGTTTGCTTTCGGCTGGTTTCGTGCCTTAATTATTTTTGACTGATGATTGAGCAATTTGTTTTGATCAGCATACAGTTTAATCTCCGGGCGGTTGATTTCGATTTCAGAAACATTTGATTGCATTACCGGTTTCTCTAAAACAACATCACTTTTCAAATGCATGTTCATGAACAATTCCAACGTTTCTATCATTCCTTTTCCTGAGGCATCTAATTCAATCATACGTTGTTGGGTTTTCAACAACTCAGCTTTCAATACATTTAAATTGGATTTAAATGCAATTCCATTTTGCACCTGTGCTTCCACTTTTTTTATTCCAATTTCAATATCCTGTTTAATCAGCTCAACTTGTTTTTTTTGTGCATCCAGGTATAAAATTCCCAGGTATAACTGGTTCACCCGTTCTTTCAATTTATATAATTCTACTTCCACTTTTTGTTGTTCTACTTCTGAATTCAATTGCTGTAATTCATTTTGCTGTTTGATAACACCACCATCATAAACGAGCTGACTCACATCTGCCAATATTTTATATTGATCTTTTCCCGGTGGTTCAATTTTAAAACCGGGTAAAGGAATATTTATCTGTGTAACATCTGACTGGTAAGAAGCCTGGCCGCTTATTGAAAACTGGGGAAGAAATCCTTTATTGAGGTTTTCAATATTTAAGTTGGCTGTTTGTTTAACCAAATCTTTTTGTTTAATCATTGGATAATTTTGCCTGGCAAGTTGATTGGCCTGTTCGAGCGACAGGTGTGTTATTTCCTGTGCATTAACTTTTGTAACAGTCGTTACAATAAAAATTATTCCAATTACTTTAACCAGGGTATTTAACCATTTAGTAAAATATTGCATAAAAATTTTTACTTTTTTATAGAATCAATAATAAATTTAGGTATCTCCTTTTTTCGTTGTTCCATTATAGCACGGTATTGCAGCTCATCAAGACCGAGCGTAAACTGAATCATTGATTTGGCTACAAAAGGAAAAACTGACAACGAAATAAGGTTCATCAACAAGTGCAAAGGACTTACCTTTTTAATAGTCCCTTTCCTGACCTCCTTTTCAATTTGTTCTAAAAATTTTTGTGGCCTTGGCAGGTTTTGTTTACCCCATATTTTATTCAGGAAAGTTTCCGGATCCTGGTTGATTTCATTTAATACAAATAAGGGCAGGTAAGGGTTTTCAGCCATTACAGTTATATATTCCTCACTGAAATGTTCAATCTTTTGAAACAGCGGCATATCTGATTCGAAAATCGAATTGATCTTTGGAAATAATTTTTGTGCCGCTTCCAAAAAAATTACTTCAAATAATTTTTCTTTACTCCTGAAGTAATAATGCAATAATGCTTTATTAATTCCTGCCTCATCCGCAATATCCTGCATGCGGGCGCCCGACATACCTTTTGAAATAAAAACTTTTTTTGCCGCCGCAAGAATTTTTTCTTCTGTTGTTTTCTCAGTTTTTATTTTAACCATATATTTTAACCAAATAGTTAACAAAGTAAAATATAATATTTTATATTTTCAATAGTTAAAAAGAGAATCTATAAACAGGATTAGGCAGGATGTTCTCAAAATAAATAGTCCCGTCCTTTAGGTCGGGGTAAGAATAATAAATTTATCGGCTAAAGCCGCACGCTGTTTTTTCAATCATCTCTGGCCTAAAGGCAAGAGCTATGATAACCCCATAGCGGCGCTACCGACATAGTGTTGCAGGTAATTATTGCTTTCGTTACTTTAGTGATCAGTGATTCAATTTAAAACAGTTGCAGGCTGTGTTGCAAGCTTCTTTCTTTCTCCGATTTGCTGCCGCCACATGGCATAGTACAATCCCATTTGTGAAATTAAATTTTCATGTGTGCCGGTTTCCACTACTTCACCTTTTTCCAAAACATAAATTCTGTCAGCATGCATAATGGTGCTAAGGCGATGTGCGATTAAAATAGTTATTTGTTCCAGCTGAGATGAAACGTGTTTAATGGTATTGGTGATCTCTTCTTCTGTTAGAGAATCCAGTGATGATGTAGCTTCATCAAAAATTAATAAATGCGGATGACGAAGCAATGCCCGTGCAATAGAGAGTCTTTGTTTTTCCCCTCCTGAAACTTTTATTCCGCCTTCTCCAATTAAAGTATCCAATCCATCGTCTGCTCTTGCCAATAAATTATTGCACGATGCTTTTTTGAGTACGTCCAAAATTTCTTCGTTGGTTGCAGCAGGGTTAACGAATAATAAATTTTCTTTTATAGTGCCTGCAAACAATTGTGTATCCTGTGTTACAAAACCAATTTGCGTACGAAGCGTATCAAAATCAATATTTTTTCC
>JADGPX010000027.1 GCA_017882215.1 Chitinophagaceae bacterium
TGGAGGTGGCTTTCGGGCTGCCTTCTTGTTTTTACGGTTGCCTGTAATAATACTTTCACATATAATCAGTTAAAACTTACTGTTGGTGATTCTGCAGAAATCAAATTAAAAAATGAAAGAGCTTTTGCATCTATTGAAAAAGTGAAACCAATAATACAGCAGGGAGATATGATATTAAGAACCGGAAATGATTTTACCAGCGAATCATTAAGACAACTTTCTTTTACAGATAAAACATATTCTCATTGCGGTATTGCAAGCATTGAAAATGATACCATATTTGTTTACCATGTATTAGGTGGCGAGTGGAACCCTGATGAAAAACTAAGACGGGATCCGCTGGAACTTTTTTGTAATCCTTTGGAAAACCGCGGCTTTGGCGTTTTCAGTTTTAAGTTTGATGCGTCACAAATAAATAAACTGGATAGCATTGTAAAAGCATGGTATAAGAAAGGGCTTATGTTCGATATGAAGTTTGATCTGGCAACAAATGACAGAATGTATTGCGCCGAATTTGTAAGTAAGGCTATTAGTACCGCAACAAACAGTGAGATAAATTTCTCAACAACTAAAATAAATAATTTTGAATTTGTGGCAGTTGACAATCTTTTTCTAAATAAAAACTGTGTAGAAAAAAAACGTATCAGATATCAATAATTTTCTCTGTTTTGCTTTGCCTTTTAAAAAATAAATTTACATTTGCCGTGTAAACAAAAAAAATTATTATGAAAAAAATTATTTTATCTGTCGTAATTCTTTTAGCCTTTGGAGTAATTGGCTGTAACAGCAATGGCAGCGATCCAAAAGGAGTTTTAATGAGCTTTTTTGATGCTCTTGGAAAAAAAGATATTGAAGGCGCAAAAAAATATGCTACTAAAGACAGCGAAGCAATGCTGGGCATGATACAAATGGGTATGTCTATGGCTCCCAAGGATGTAAAAGATACTACCTATGATAAGAGTAACATGGAGTTTGGCGACGCCAAAATTGAAGGTGATAAAGCAACTGTTCCTGTAAAAGATAAAAAATCAGGAGGAACAACTAATTACACTTTAAAGAAGGAAGGCGGTGCATGGAAAGTGGCGTTTGATAAAGCTACAATGACCCAAATGGGTACTGATAAAATGAAAAATATGAATAACGGAATGGATAAGATGAATAATGGAATGGACTCAGCAAAAAAAATGATGGAAGATATGAACCGTATGGATACGGGCAGATCAATGCAGGATACAATGCATTAATAATAAAAATATTTTAATGAAGAGCATTCCATACGGGATGCTTTTTATTTTATTATGGAATTATTTTTCATTTAAGAATCCTAAAGAGTAATGAAATACCTGTTAACTATTTGTGTTGCTTTCATTAGTTTTTCTTCAGCAGCACAAAAGAAAAATCATATTGATCTTAAAAAATTAAATGGAAGCTGGATATCATCGGATGATAAAAAATATCAGGTTGTAATTAAAGATTCAAAATGGATTGATTATTATGACAAACAAAAAACAGCCAGCTTACATTTTACTATCAGGAATAATATTATTACTGCATTAGATAATCATACTAATGATATTTATAAATACAGTATTGTGTCCGTGAATAATAAAAGCTTGATCTTAATATATCTTGACAGAGGTAATACGCTTTCATTCAAAAGAGGATAAAACAGAAAGGGAAGTTGCGGCAGAACTCTCTTTTTAGAATTTTACATAAGCTCCTATTTCAATAAAAAAACTATTAGATAAACTTTCTTTTTGAATGGCATTGTCAATAGCATAACTGGCGGCGTTTGTAGGAACCGCAACTGTAGGCAAGGCATAAAGCCCCCAGCGCTTTGCATCATAATTTACCGGTAAAGAAAATTCATAATCAAGAATAGTAAATTTGTTCTTATCATAAAAAGTAACTGTTTTTACAGTTGTAGTTGTACCGCCGCCACTGTTACTGCTGTTTGAATGTCCTCTACCTTTACCCTTTCCGTTACCACTTCCGCTATTACTTGCTGCAGTTGGAAAAGTAAATTTTCTAAACTCATAATAGGCTTCATTAAAATATTGTGTTCCGGCGTTTACCTGTGCAGTTGGCGCAATTGTCCATTTATTATTTTCTTCGCCGCTCTCAAATGCATGAGATAAACCCAAGTTGGTACTAAAATCAGTATTTGTTGAAAAAAGTAAATCTCCGCCGGCATTTAGTGTTACCGGGCCAAGATTATATCCAAGATACACACCAAGCAGTCCTTTTAATTCAGAGCCAACTGCATAGCTTGCATTGCTGTAAAAAAACCTGGATGCATATATGCCGGCATCCAGTTTATTAATACTAAAATCATAACCTGCATCTATATTAAACAGATCTATTCGTGCAGGTTCGTTAGCGCTAACCAATAGCGCCATACCGGCAGCGATATAAAAACCTGATTTATAAGTGTAAGTTATAGAAGAACGTAAATAGGGAACAGTTGAAGAATCTTTTCTGCCAAAATAAACTGCATCGGAAAGATAATTTACATTGACTTTGAAAAAAGATTTTTTTGAAGAAGAATCATTTTGTGCACTGCTACTGTTGCTGGAGAAGAACATCGGCAGAATTATTATAAGCTTGTAAACGTGTTTCATGACTATAGGTTTTATTCAGTAAATGTAAAAACAATAATAGTTTTTTAAAAGCTATTGAAACGTTTTTTTATAACTGCATTTTCTTGATCACTTCTTTCACATCCTTTTTAAAAGCATCCAGATCTTTTAACTGCTGCTGAATAAAGGTATTATCCTCTAATTTGCCAAGAACCTTATTCATTTCTTTTTTGGTATCATACACCATTTTACGAAAAGGATTGGTATAATCTTTTTCCCTTGATTCATAAATGCCCTTGCACAACCATTCTTTTATAGTTACTGCATTTTGCAAAACGTTCTTACATGTATCTGCAGTAAATTGTTTTGAAGTGATGTTTAAAACTTCAAGCAGGGAAGTATATGCATGTTCCAGTTTATCTGAAGGATAAGCAGCCCCGGTTTTTTTATACATATCATGCAACTGTTGCCAGCTTTGTATCTTACCTGTTTTTATCTGTTGCTTTATTTTTTCTACATCTGTGGTTTTTATTAATTGCCCGCCAACATTTATCCATTTGCTTCTTGTTATTTTGGTAGAGATACTTTTTTTTAATTCTTCAAAAGAATTGAAATTATTTTTTTTGATGTGTTCTAAAACTTGCCTGGCGCCATAATAAATAATGAGGTCAGTAAATAATTTCAGTGATTCAGGCAGTTTAGTTATCTGTGCCTTGCGATTGCTGTTTTCAAATCCATCAATATAATAGCAACCATCTTCATCAGGAGATAGTTTACTTAGAATTTTAATGGCATCAAATATTTCATTTATTGTATCCGGCGCCAGGTAATCATATTCAATTGTTTGAATTTTTTCAGTTCTCCTGTCCCTGTCAACATACTTCCATGTATTGCGTGACAGCGCATACATATTATACATGAACCAATAAGCAGGCATTACAACCAGCATATCATTAGCCACATCATTACTAACTAAACAAAAGGGAATAGGAATATTAAGCTCTGCCGGAAAATCTGCTTTGGCTAAAATAGTGAACGTGGCAAATTTGGAGTTGTGCTTTAAACTTACACACAGGCCGGGCCAAAAGCCACGTCCTGCGATGATCTCGCCGTCATTGCTTCTGCTGTTGTGATTACTTCCTATAGTTGCGCCTGCAGCAATATTGCTTTGCCCCATTACCAGCGATGCACATAAAAATGAATTGTTATGATGCTGCTCATGCGCAGGAAAAATAAGTGAATTCAAAACTTCACAGCAGGAGATGGTTGAATTATTTCCAAGATAAGAATTGATAAGACGTGCGCCATATTTTAATTGTGAATGCGATGCCATTACAAAACGAATAGCCTTTACGCCATAAAAAATGCGGCAGCCATAACCCACTATGCCATTCACCAATTCGCAGCCCTCACCTATTTGAGAGGTGCGGTCTTCGTCACTATCAATGGTTAGGTTTTTTAATTTATTGGCACCCTTTAAATATGCATCTGTGCCAATACGAACATCTTTAATAATCTTACAATTTTTTATCACTGTTCTGTCGCCAACAGTTCCGTAATAACCACGGCGTTTGTCAAATTCTTTTTCAGTAAGGAGGATAAATTTATTTTGCAGTTCTTCATCATCAATGTATTTGCTCCACAGGTAAGCATCTCCGGGCAGCATGCCATTAAAGGGTAAAACTTTTCTTCCTCCGTTCTCATTACACAATTCCATCCAAACTCTTACATTCTCATTTTCGCCATCCTTTAAAATTCCATTTCCGAATTTTGAATAATCTGTTGTTGCAAGCTCATTTACATTGGCAATCATTACTTCATTGCCAAGAATATAATGACTTAAATAAGAGGCATTATCAATACATATATTATCACCCAGATCGCAACTGATGATGGTGCTGTTATACAAGCCCACAGGCATTTTCAGGTTGTGGAACTCAAGATAAAAAGGTTCTAATTTTCCAATGCGTATTAGCCCGAAAAATTTACAATTTTTTACCAGCCCCGGATCAAATGCTTCTGAAACCAATATCTTACTCCAGTCATCAGAATTGTTGCCGTTTCTTATTAAGATTTCTTTTTCTATGCTGGTAAGATTGCGGTAACTAACCCCGTTTTTATTTTGAATGTTACGTAAATAATATTCATCTTTTTCTTTGGGTAGATAGTTTTCTTCTATAAAACCGTAGCCTAAATTATTTACCGGATGTTTTGTGATTATGTTCATGGGGGAAGTTATCAGTGACAAGTTATGAGTGATCAGTGATCAGTAATTAGTAATGAGGTACAAATTATAAGTCATAGTAGTTATAAAAAATAATCTTTATGAATGTATTTTTTTTAATTCATCTCTCAGCCAATTAATATATCCATTCAATATCTTTTCAACTTCATTTATTTCATTTTTTAATTCGGTTAGTTTTTCCAATGTAATATGTACAATCATATGCATCAATAAGATGATTATAAGTTTCACTTAAAGAGCCACGAGCTATAATGCAATAATGAATGCGGTCTGGAAATGTATATCGTCCATGACCTTCTGCAATTGCAGAGTTAACGCCTCTTGCACTTCTTATTAGTTGGTCTGTTAATTTGAATTTTTCTTCAATAGAAAAATCTTTTGCAATTTTATCAACTTTAATTTTTAGATGTCTCATTTTCTTCCATACCTCTAACTCTGTAAAGCTTTTTGAGACTAATTTAGTTGGAGTTTGGTCTATACTCATTAGAACAGTATTTATTATTATTCAATTTACTGAAATAAATATAATAACCTGATGACTGGTTACTAATCACTAATTACTATTCCACCGTTACTGATTTTGCAAGATTCCTTGGCTTATCAACATCGCAACCTTTTGCAACACCAATGTAATAGGAGAGGAGTTGTAAAGGAATTACACTTATCATCGGCGCAATTATTTCATCGGCAGGGGGAACAACAAATACGTCATCTGCCATGCCGGGAATAACTTCATCACCTTCTGATATTATGGCGATCACTTTTCCTTTGCGTGCTTTTATCTCCTGGATGTTGCTTACAATTTTTGCATGATAAGCATCTTTGGTTGCAACAAAAACCACCGGGAGATTTTCATCTACCAATGCAATAGGTCCATGTTTCATTTCTGCTGCAGGATAACCTTCTGCATGTATGTAAGAAATTTCTTTAAGCTTTAACGCACCTTCTAATGCTACCGGGAAATTATATCCTCTTCCAAGAAATAATGCATCAGATGCCCCTTTGTATTTTTCTGCAATGGTTTTTATTTCATCTGCATTTTTTAAAAGCGATTCTACTTTTTCGGGAACATCTTCTAATTCAAAAAGTAATTTTGAATAATACTCTTCAGTGATAGTTCCTTTTTCTTTTGCAATTTTTAATGCCATCATTGTAAGCACTGCAAGCTGCGCTGTGAATGCTTTTGTAGATGCTACACCAATTTCAGGACCAGCATGTGTGTAAGCTCCGGCATGCGATATCCGTGCAATTGACGAGCCTACAACATTTACAATTCCAAAAATTATTGCACCATTTTCTTTTGCTTTTTCTATTGCAACCAATGTATCTGCAGTTTCACCACTTTGAGAAATAGCAATGACAACATCGCCTTTGTTAACGATGGGGTTGCGGTATCTAAATTCAGAAGCATATTCAACCTCAACAGGAATTCTGCATAGCTCTTCTATTACATATTCTGCAATCAATCCTGCATGCCAGCTTGTTCCGCAGGCAACAATAATTATCCTGTTTGCATTAATAAGCTGTTCAATATTATCCTGGACACCTTTCATTGTTATCGTTCCCGCTTTCGCATCTAACCGTCCACGCAGGCAATCATAAATTGTATGAGGCTGCTCAAAAATTTCCTTCAGCATAAAATGATCGTAGCCGCCTTTTTCAATTGCTGCCAGTTCCATATCAAGCTTAGTGATGTAAAGCGTTTGCCTTTCATTGCCTAAATTTTTCAAGATTAATTCATCAGCTTTTACAATGGCAACTTCATAATCATTTACATACACAACTTCCTTTGTGTATTCAATCATTGGCGTGGCATCCGAGCCAAGAAAATGTTCTCCCTTACCAATACCAATTACCAGCGGGCTTCCTTTTCTTGCAGCAATTATTGTATCAGGATTATCTGCATCTAAAACCAAAATAACATAAGCCCCGGCAACCCTTTTTAAGGCAATTCGTATTGCTTCTTCCAGAGAACATTTATTATTTTTTTTGATCTCTTCAATAAAATTTAATAATACTTCTGTATCGGTATCGCTTGTGAATGTGTAACCTTTATTAAGCAACTCCTGTTTTAGCTGCCCGTAATTTTCAATGATGCCATTGTGTATCATTGCTAATTTTCCGCTGGCGCTTGTGTGCGGATGTGCATTTCGGTCACTAGGTTCACCATGCGTTGCCCATCTTGTATGACCAATACCAATGTGAGCGCTTAAAGGTTTGCCAAGTAATGTTTCTTCCAGTTCAGCAACCTTACCTTTCTTTTTATAAACCTGCAGTCCATCGCGATTTATCAAAGCCACGCCGGTGCTGTCATAGCCGCGGTATTCCTGTCTTTTAAGACCTGTAATAATTATCGGGTACGCTTCTCTTGGTCCGATATATCCTACAATTCCACACATAAATTTTTGTTTGACTGAAAATTGGATACAATATTATTAAAATAATCCCGGCTAAGGAGAAGAAGTGAGGATAGTTTAACAACTAATAATTCTGTGAGATATCTATTTCATAAATAATTTCTTTGTCTTTTCGGTGTGATATAAAATTTTTTCCCGTGGTCAACTGTCCTCAACGACCAAATGAATTTTTCTTTTGGCAACATTTAATTTGAAGATACAAAATGAATTGGATTGATTCCGTTCGGTGCGGACACTGACCAGGGAGACAAGATGGCAAACTATTTTTTGAATAATGGCGTGAGCAGGAGCAGTAAGGATAACCCGATCAATAATATGATGGAAGCCCAGCCGATAATATTAGTGACCGGTTTGTTTACATATTTTCCCATTATCTTTTTATCATTTACCAATACGATCATACAGATAAGCACTACCGGTAAGAGCATGGCATTGATCACCTGCGTCCATAAGGTGATGCCAATCAGTGGTGCATTGGGTAATAAAATAATGCAAACAGCAAGAACGAGAATGATGGTATATAAATTATAAAATTCAGGTGCCTCATTCCATTTTTTATCAATACCGGCTTCAAAGCCAAAGGCTTCACATACATAAAAAGCGGTTGCCAACGGAAGAATGGTTGCTGAAAAAATAGAGGCAATAAATAAACCAAAAGCAAATACCAGCGATGAAATATTACCGGCTAATGGTTTTAATGCCATCGCTGCATCCTTGGCCTCATTGATTACAATACCGTTATCGTGCAAATTGGAAGCACAGGCCACCATGATGAAAAAGGCAACAACAACAGTAGCCACACAACCCACGATAATATCGATCATTACAAACTTATAGTGCTTTATTTTTAATCCTTTTTCTATAACGGAAGCTTGCATATAAAACTGCATCCAGGGAGCAATGGTGGTACCAACAATACCCAGCACCATGGTAAGGGTAGTGGTATTCATTTTCATTTCGGGCTTAATGATGGCTTTCCCGATTTCGCCCCAATGCGGCTTTCCCATGATGGCCGAAACAACATAAACCAATAACGATAAACTGAAAATGAGAAATACTTTTTCGGCTATTTTATAGTTGCCTTTTACCACCAATATCCAAATAATGGCACCTACCAGTGGTACTGAAATATATTTACTCACTCCCAATACCTCCATACTTCCTGCAACACCGGCAAACTCGGTGGTAGTATTTCCAATATCGGCAATCAGCAGCCCGATAAAAATAAAAAAGGTGATCTTTACCCCGGCATTTTCCCGGATCAGGTCGGCCAGGCCCTTCCCGGTAATAATACCCATGCGTGCATTCATTTCCTGGATCACCAGAAGCACAATAAAAGAAGGAATAAGCGTCCAGATGAGGTTATAACCGTAAAGGGCACCCGCAACCGAATAAGTAGTGATACCTCCTGCATCATTATCAACACTGCCGGTAATAATCCCCGGCCCTAAAATGGCAAGAAACAGGGTGATGTTCCTGAATAAACGCCTTCGGTTATTTCTTTTTAACATAACGGTATCTCCTGTTTATTTTGTTCTGCGTTTGCCAATAAGGTCTTCCAGGATATCATCCACTACCACCATTCCTGCCAATACATTATTTTCGTAAATAACCGGTACAGCCAGTAAGTTATATTTGGAAACTATTTCAGCCAGGGAATCCAGCGGGTCATCATCATACACACTCACCGGTTTTTTCTTCATTATATTTTTTAACGGCGATGCAGGTTCGGATATCAGCAGGTCACGCAACGACACCGTGGCTATCAGCCTTTCTTTTGAATTCACTATAAAAAAATTATAAAGCAATTCCATATCCGGTTTTTGTTGCCGTATATGAAGCAATACTTCTTCCACTGTGCTATGCTGATTAAAAGATAGTACATCGGTAGACATCAGGCTACCCACTTTTGTGTTCGGGTATTCGAGTAATTCTCGTACTTCATCCGATGTTTCTTTTTCCATTTCTTTCAACAACTCTTCCGCCCTTTTATTTTCCAAACGGTAAATGATATCCGCAGCTTCATTGGCCGGCATTTTTTCCAGTACATCTGCCGCTTTTTCTACAGAAAGATTTTCAATTATATGCACCTGCTCATGGTCTTTCAGTTCTTCCAGTACATCCGCAGCCTTTTCAACATCGAGCGAGGAGAATACCGTTGTTTTGGATGATTTGCCCAATTCTTCAATGATGTCTGCAACATCGGAAGGGTGCAGCGTATGCAATTTGGAATATGTTTTTGACAGTTTGATATTGAGGTTACTGAAATCAATGGCTTCAATATCATCCCATAGAATGTATTTGGATGGGATACGGCCTTTGAATAATGAAACCATGAATTTTATCGGAATTTCAATTCCGATTCTTCGCAAAAGTCCTTCTATGCCTACATCTACAGCAATGGCATACGCTCCGTTGGAAATGGCAACCATGCGTATATCGTTTACCCGTACAAGTTTGCGTCCCGTTATATCCACTATTTGTTTATCGAGGATATTGGCCTTCAGCAACATGCCATCTGCAAAGAGTTCGGGTTGTACATCATGTAACGACTGGCATTGAACCTTATACTTTGTACCGAATTTTACGATCTGCAGATCGGTGAACTGTACATGCCTTTTTTCGCCTCCTGATTTTATAATGATACCGGCGATCTTGGGCCTTGCTGCTTCATCATCCGTATGGGGAGGTACCTGTACCCACACATCGGATATGCTGCCTAAAATATTTTCCCGGGCATCAAAGATGTCGCAGCCAAGCAACCTGCTAAAGTAAAATGTAGTCAAATTCCCCAAGATATACCTCCTTCTTTTGTGGGATTAAAGGAAGCAACATAAAAGTAGCAGCCTTTAAGCCCGGGTGTTTATTAACAATATATTCGGCTCGCCTTCGTCCATGTGGATGATGTAAAATTTTTGCGGCAAAGTAAACAAATAAATCCCGTGCAAAAAAACTTGAATTTATATATTGTACAGGGCTTCTGGCAGATTTTGCCAACTTAAAGCATTAGTCTGCAGGTTTGGTTAATGCGCTTTAGTATTTTGTGCTGTAATTTAGTTCAATAAACTTTAAACCAATGTTATGCTTAAACCTTATTTGTTTATTGATAAAACCAAGGACAAGGGACGAGGGGTCTTTTCCCGGGAACGGATTCCTTCCGGTACAATAATTGAAATAGCCCCTGTTATTGTGATGGAGAAAACTGACAGGCAATACCTGGATAAAACTTTACTGCATGATTATATTTTTGAATGGGGACAGGAAAAAGATAAATGCTGTATGGCGCTTGGTTATATACCAATGTACAACCATAGTTATAAAAGTAATTGCGAATATTTTATGAACTTTGAAGAAGAGACCATTCAAATAAAAACCATAAAAATAATTGAAAGCGAAGAAGAGTTAACCATTAATTACAATGGTGACTGGAATGATAGCAAAAAAGTTTGGTTTGATGTTGTCTGACAGTCTCCGTCTGACAATAGTTGAAAAATATTTTCTGTTAGCAGGTCAGAGCGTGACGGTCAGACTGCTACATTTTCTCCAACCATGCCTTTACTTGCATCTGCCATATCAGGAATTTCTTCAGCCCTGTAAGCCCCTGCATCTAATTTCTTTTTTGTTTCTTCAAAAGCTTTTAATGTTAACTCTGTGTCTTCGTCAGTATGAACTGCAGTAGGAATAAGCCTGAAAATTATCTGCCCTTTTGGAATAACAGGGAACACAACTACTGAACAAAAAATATTATAGTTCTCCCGCAAATCCATTAACATTCCAGTGGCTTGTGGCAAATCTCCTTTCATAATAACAGGTGTTACAGGGCTGTTGGTTGTTCCGATATCAAATCCTTTTTCTCTTAATCCTTTTTGAAGTTTGGTTACGTTATGCCATAGTTTTCCCCTCAGCTCCGGCATAGTCTTCAGCATTTCCATTCTTTTTATCATACCCTCTACAATTGTCATGGGCAGGCTCTTCGCAAAAATTTGTGAGCGTACATTATAACGCAGATAGGTCATTACTTTTTTTGGTCCGGAGATAAAAGCTCCTATACTTCCCATACTTTTTACAAATGTGCTGAAGTAAAGATCAACACCAGCCTGGCAGTCCTGTTCTTCATCTGCGCCTGCACCTGTTGGCCCCATTGAGCCAAATCCATGAGCATCATCTATCAATAATCTGAAATTATGTTTTTGCTTAAGGGCTACAAGTTCTTTGAGTTTTCCCTGGTTTCCGCTCATGCCAAAAACCCCTTCCGTAATCACTAAAATTCCGCCACCATTTTTTTCAGCCATCTTAGCGGCACGCACTAATTGTTTTTCACAATCTTCAATATTGTTATGCTTATAAGCATAGCTATATCCCATGTGTAAGCGAATACCATCCACAATGCATGCATGGCTTTCTGCATCATACACAATCACATCACGCCTGTTTACCAATGCATCAATGCAACTCATTATTCCCTGGTAACCAAAATTTAAAAGCATAGCATCTTCACGCTTAACGAATTCAGCGATCACTTTTTCCAACGCTTCATGTTGGGTGCTGTTCCCGCTCATCATTCTTGCTCCCATGGGATAACCCATTCCCCATTTTGCTGCTGCTTCTGCATCTACTTTTCTTGTTTCAGGATGGTTTACCAACCCTAAATAATTATTCAGGCTCCATACAATTTTTTCTTTGCCTCTAAAGAACATCCGGTTTCCTAATTCGCCTTCCAGTTTTGGAAATGCAAAATATCCATGCGCCCTTTCAACGTACTGACCGAGAGGACCGCCATCTAATTTTTCAAACATATCAATCATAAAAAATAATTAGGGTTAAAACTGGCGCAAAAATAAGCCATTATTAGTAATGTGACTTAGCTTCGCAGCCAGCTTAAATAGTTTCAAAATAATTTGTCTACGTTAAAAGGATCTGATGTTAAAAAATATTTTTCTCGCTTTGTGCAGTTTATGGCTTACCATTTTTTCATTTTCACAGTCTCAACATAAAGGCGGAATCGCAAGACCTAAACTGGTAATAGGTTTGGTAGTTGATCAAATGCGGTGGGATTATTTATACCGTTATTACGATCTGTATTCTGCCAATGGTTTCAAACGGTTATTAAATGAAGGCTTTAGTTGTGAAAACACATTGATACCTTATTTGCCAACATACACGGCTCCCGGTCATGCATGTATATACACCGGCAGTGTTCCTGCTATACATGGCATTGTTGGTAACAACTGGTTTGAAAGAAGCATTAATAAAACTATTTACTGTACAGATGACTCTGCTGCCTCAACCATAGGTAGCAATTCAACTGCAGGAAAAATGAGTCCTGCAAATTTATGGACAACAACCATCACAGATGAATTAAGATTAAGCAATAATTTTAAAAGCAAAGTGATTGGAATTGCTCTAAAAGACCGTGCAGCAATTTTGCCTGCAGGTCACAATGCAAATGCAGCGTATTGGTTTGATATAAAAGAAGGCAAATGGATAAGCAGTTCATATTATATGGCTCAACTGCCTGATTGGTTGAATAAATTTAATGAAAAACATTTGCCTGATATTTACATGAGCAAAGACTGGAATACACTTCTACCACTTTCAAAATATGATTTAAGTACTGCTGATAATAAAGAATATGAACATTCAATTACGGGAGAAACCAGTGTAACTTTTCCTCACAAACTTTCTCAGATATCTAAACAAAAATATTTGGCTTTTGAATACACGCCTTTTGGAAATACTTATACATTTGATCTTGCTAAGTCAGCTATCGAAAATGAAAAATTAGGGAATAATACTGTTACTGATTTTCTTACAATAAGCCTTTCATCTACAGATTATATTGGTCATTCGTTCGGTCCAAATTCAATTGAAGTTGAAGATACTTATTTAAGACTCGATAATGATATCACCGAATTTCTGCAGTTCCTTGATGCTAAATTAGGCAAGGGAAACTATTTGCTTTTTTTATCCGCAGATCATGGAGTAGCGCATATTCCCGGGTTTTTACAGGAACATAATATCCCCGCTGGTTTATTTAACCAGTCAACCCTGACCAAAGAAATTAATCAATTGCTGGAGAAAAAATTTTCTTTTAAAAACGGAGTATTAAATATTCAAAACTACCAGGTGTATTTAAATACAGATGAGATAGAAAAGAGAGGTAAGATATTGCCTGAAATAAAACAAGCTGTTATAGATTATTTACAACAGCAATCCTTTATTATTAATGCATTTGAAACAGAAAAAATTTCAGTGGCATCTATTCCGGAACCAATAAAAAAAATGCTCATAAACGGGTATAATCCAAAACGCAGCGGAGACATTCATTTTATTCTTAAAGCAGGATATTTTGATGGGACAATTACAGGCACCACTCATGGATCATGGAACCCTTATGATGCTCATATTCCATTAGTGTGGTTTGGCTGGAATATAAAGCATGGTACAACCAACAGGGAAACTTACATGACAGATATCGCTCCAACAATTGCAGCCATGTTGAAAATACAAATGCCCAGTGGGAGCGTGGGCAAAGTTATTGAAGAGGTTACCGGCTTTTAATTAGAGAGCTTGCCTTTATTAAAATATTTTGCGCAAACATTTTTGTAGAATTTTTTAGAACTATTTTTTTTCAACGCTTTGTAAAAATTGCACTCCTGAGTCTGTAACAAACAGGCAAAGCAGCCGCTTGCCTTTAACATCATGCATTTTAGTTTCAACAAACCCCCTTTTGTACAGGCCTGCCAGCGCACCCTTCATTTCTTCCTGCAGACAAGGATCTCCGTTACCGCTTTTTAATTGCTTTTCATGGCAATCCTTAAGTTTCTCAATCATTCTTTGTGTCGGCAGGCGATGGTTAAATTTCATTGACTGAAAATTTTATTTCAATATTTACAATATATTAAAATTTTATTGCTATAAAAAAATTACTAATAAAAAGCCCAAACAATTAAAGTTCGGGTTTTGTTGTTCCTAAAGATATAATTTTCGAACCATACTATAATTTTGATAAGTTTGTGTTTACTTTTTATATTAATGCTAATGAGAAGAACTCTTTGCCTTTTTTTTATTTTTAGTTTTCTATCGTTGTTGAGGTTAACAGCTTCTGCTGATCCATCCGATCCTTTTTTTCTGCAACATTACGATAACCGCAATGGCCTTTCCAACAGTTCTATCAACAACATATTTAAAGATGCCGGTAATATATTGTGGGTGGCTACCTGGGATGGGCTGAATATGTATGACGGTACTGCTTTTCATGTATTTAATTATAGTAAAGAAAATGATTTTAAAAGTATTGGCAGTAATGTTATTCAAAATATAAAGGAAGATAAACGGGGTAATATCTGGATCAGTACCATTGAAGGTATATCAAGGTATGAAAAACGTACCGGTAAATTTTATAACTATTTTTATAACCAATATCAGCGAAGCAAAGTAAGTG
The DNA here is from genome assembly GCA_017882215.1 of Chitinophagaceae bacterium. GTDB lineage: Bacteria > Bacteroidota > Bacteroidia > Chitinophagales > Chitinophagaceae > Ginsengibacter. The sequence goes on from JADGPX010000027.1 coordinate 14,686, forward strand.
AGCAGGAGTATGCATTGGCCGTTGATACTGCCGGCACAATTTATTGTCTCAATCAAAAAACCGGCCTTAGCTATTATGATGCAGGGGTAGATACTTTTCGCATTTGCATCTTGCCGCAACGCAGTTCAAAGATTATTAAGCTTGCTTTTGATGAAGCCAATCATTTATGGTTATTAAATGCTAACGGCCAACTGGATGTTTGTGCAGGAGGCGTAAACCAGTTTAAATTATTGTACACCTGCCAGCAAAAAAAAGACATCGTAAACTTTTTTACCGTTAATCAAGAGGTCTTTTTTAGTACAGCAGATGATCAGTTATTTACCATTAATAGCAACACACTGATTCCAAAACCGGTGCTGCAAATGCAGCATACCATTAGCGCTATGATTTTTTACAAAGATCATTACCTGTTGGCCTGGTCTACAAAAGGATATGGTGTATATGATAATAATTTTCAGCCTTCTTCTTTTCTTTCGGTAGAAACAAAACAGATGCAGGATATAAAGATTACCTGTTTGGCATTGGGTAGTGAGGATATTTTATGGTATGGTACCGATGGTAATGGCATTATAAAAATATATCCCAAAACAAAATCTTTTGGTACGGTTACTACTTCAGAAAATGGCATGCCCTACAACAAATCTGTAAGAGCATTTTGCGAAGAGAATGGGAATTTATGGGTAGGCACAAAAGGAAGTGGCATCATTAAGATTCAAAATTTTTGGTCAGCACCAGATGCTGCAATGAAGAAGCAATATTTTTCAGCCCCGGCACAACTGGATAACAATGCAGTGTACGCTTTAAAAAAAGGGAATGATGAACTGATCTATATTGGTACCGATGGTAAAGGCATTGGTGTGTATGATCTGAAAAATAAAAAATTTAATAAATGGTCTGCTATCAAAGGATATGATGCCTGGCCTGAGTTTGGATCTGTGTATGCCATATTCCAGGATGCCGATAATTCCTTATGGTTAGGCACCAGTGGTTATGGATTGATACATCTTAAAATTAACAGGGATCAACCAGGTAACCTTTCATTGGCTTTTTTAGAACGGTTTACTTTTAATAACAGCAATACCGGCCCGGCTAACGATATCATCTATGCGCTGGCGGCAGGTGATGATGGCCAGTTATGGATCGGTTGCCGGTATGGAGGGCTGAGTTTGTTAGATAAAAAGACAAAGAAATTTAAAACCTTTAAAGCATTTACTTACGAAGGCAGTTTATCTAACAATGATGTACTATCTATTTTTAAAGATAGCCGTAACAGGATTTGGATAGGTACCAGTTATGGACTTAACTGGATAAATAATACCGATGCTTTAAAAGAAGAACCGGTTTTTCAAAAATTAACTACCGCTAACGGATTACCCAATAATACCATTCATGCAATAGAAGAAGACAGAACGGGACATATTTGGGTAAGTACCAATCAAGGGCTTGCAAAAGTAAACCAGGCAGATCTTAAAGTATCGTATTACCAGCAATCAGACGGATTACAAAGCAATGAGTTTTGTGATGGCGCTGTTTGGAAAGATAACCTGGATAATTTATTTTTTGGTGGCACATATGGATTCAATAATTTTTTGCCACAAAACATACGCAAAACAAACTGGCTGCCCAACCTGCTTTTATCAGGTATTTCTGTAGGCGGAAAAGTTACCAAAGAAAATGGTTTTATAGTATTGAATGCTGAAAGTAGCCAGCCACTTGATTTTTCAATTGGCAGAAAGGATAACTTTTTTGAACTGGACATAAAAGCCATTAGTTTTTTAAATGCCGATAAATGCGAGTATGCGTACTATTTAGAAGGGTATGACAAAGCCTGGCATTATGCCGGCACAGCAGGAAAAATTATTTACAGTAATATTTTGCCCGGTAATTATACCTTAAAAATAAAGTGGAGCAATGGCGAAGGAACCTGGACCAAAGAAATGCCGTTGCTGATGCTGGAAGTGAAACAATATTTCTGGCTCACTGCCTATGCATTTTTAGTGTATGCATTACTTATATCAGTAGTAGGCTATGTTATTTATAAATACAGAAAAAATAAACTGGAGATAAAGCACCAGTTGGCTGTAGAACATTTGATGCGTACAAAAGAAGAGGAGATACACCAAAACCGCCTCGGATTTTTTACCAATATAGCGCATGAATTACAAACGCCTTTAACCCTTATCATGGGTTCTACAGAACGGTTTTTAGATAAGGCCATTACTAACAAATCCAATAAAGAGCAACCTTATTTTTTATCACTGATACACCAGCAGGCATCAAAGCTTACTTACCTGGTACATCAATTATTGGAATTTAGAAAAGTAGAAGCCGGTTTTTTCAAGAATCAATATAGTTATTTGAACATTGCTGAATTATTAAACAACCTGGCAGAACCTTTCATAGCTTTAAGTGAACAAAATGAAATGCAGTATGAGCTTGATATTCACCCTGACATGCTCGGTTGGATAGATAAGGATAAGGTGGAAAAAATTATTTTCAACCTCTTATCAAATGCATTTAAATATTCCGATAAAAATGAGCAGATCATTTTTGCAGCCAATGAAAATAAGATCAATAAAGAACTTGAAATAACGGTAGCTAATTCCGGAATTCAGTTACCCACAGATCAATTAGATCAATTGTTTGATAAGTTTTATGTTGCCAGTCAAAATACTGTTGGGTCAGACAAATTTGGAACGGGTATTGGCCTGGCCTTTACCAGGCAGTTGGTAATGTTGCTAAATGGCAGAATAACAGCCGGCAGTGAAAATGGGTGGATCACCTTTAAGGTTTATCTTCCTTTAACTGTTGCAGCAGAACAGGAGAGGGCTTTAAATAATCATACCCTCAGCGATCAGCCTTCTTATTTATACAAAACCATCACTTCGTACAATGAAGTTGCTCATCCGGTATCCACCATAGAAAATAACAAAGAGGCCATCATTGAAAATTTGCTGGAGCAGGATAAAAAAAATGTATTGATCGTTGAAGACGAACCTGACATCCGCTATTTATTAAAAGATATTTTAAAAGATGATTACATCGTATATGAAGCGGAAGATGGCCAAAAGGCATTGGAATTAATTGGGAAGGTGTTACCTGCTATTGTTATTTGCGATGTAATGATGCCCAATATGAATGGATTGGAATTGTGTAACAGGATGAAGAATGCACCGGGAACCTGTCAGGTACCTTTTATTTTGCTATCGGCAAGAGGCAGCGAAGAGCACCACATGGAAGGGTATGAGGTTGGTGCAGATGCTTATATTGCCAAACCTTTTCATACGGCACATTTAAAACTACGTATTCGTAAATTACTGGAGTACCGGCAAAAACTACATGATCTTTTTAAAAATAATACCGCTACCGATTTATTGAATGAACCAGATATACCGCATGGCGATAAAGAATTCTTAACTAAACTGGTATGCATGATTGAAGAAAACCTGGATGAGCCGGCATTAAATACAGTATTCCTTGAAAAAGAATTTTGCATGAGCAAGATGCAACTGTACCGTAAATTAAAAACCCTCACTGGGATGACGCCGGGAGAATTTATAAAACACCTCCGCCTGAAGGAAGCTGCACAATTATTACATCAAACCAATTTTACCGTGTCAGAAATATTTTTCAGGACAGGGTTTAATAACCAGTCTTATTTTTTCCGTGAGTTTAAAAAACGATATAACTGTGCACCAAATGAATATAGGGAGCAGCATATTGTACAGGGGTAATAAGTTTAATATAAATTTTTCCTCCCTGGTAAAACTGATTTAAGCTTATCTTTTATTTTATTACACTTATTTAAAAAAAATAATTATACATATCTTTCTTATTACAGTGTGCAACTTCATTATTATACCATTTATCCATTAAAAACATCCATTGTATTAGGTAAACCTACCTCACAACTTTCTTTTATACATACTTTATTTCTACAATTGCCCTGTTCTTATTTTTTGGTATAATTTTCTGATCTGCGCAAAAAAAATTTTTTTCAACGTAAAAAGCGCTCATTTTAACTAAAATTGTAACCATAGTACAGTAAAATGTAACCATAGTGTACAAACAGGGCAAGCATAAAAGGTAGCTTTATACCCCAATTGCTGCATAATGTTACGTCATAAAACCAGGCTACCGTTTTTTTTACTTTGCCTGTTTATTTTATTAAATTATCCATTCGCCTTCAGTCAACAACTTTCACTTAAAGTTGCAGGCGATGATCAGGCAGGTTTTCATGTTGATATATACAATGGCAATCAATTAGTGGTTACCAATACGGAAGAATTCTCCCTGCAAATGTTTAATCTTGATTTGAGTACCGTTGCAAACATGCAGCAATGGAAAGGCCAAAAATGGTCGGGCAATGAAAAGAGCATTACATTAACAAGAGATTCTTATGTAAAAGAATTTGATGCCAATCTTTCAGTTTCTGTAACCTACTTAATGGTTAATGCTAATATTATAAAAAAGACAATTGAGTTGTTTCAGCCATCCATGCCGGGCATGTATTATATTTTGCGACAAACAGCAAGACCAGCAGAAAAACCACAGCGATATGTAACATTTGAATACGATAGTTTTCCCGGTGGTTTTGTGCATGAAATGTTTCCTGCAGCAGGTTTTATTACCCCCGGTAATGATGTAGTTGGTTTTTTAACAGATGCTGGTTATAAAAATCAGTATACAAGAAATACGCGTCGCCGGTTTAGCGGACGTGGAGGTGGGTTTGTAGGTATGCGCAAATTGCCTGATCCTAATTTATTTTCCGTTGCCGGTTTATCAGAAAGAGCACAAAATAATCAATACATAAAACAAACATTTGGTGAAATGTACAACCTTGATGCCGGTGCAGAAACCGTATTAAAAACACCTGCTGCATATCAAAAAGAAGGCAATGTAGAAGTGGAGAAAGGGAACGGGCTTATTTCAATAACCGGCCATCCCGGAGGCAGGGCCGGGATAGAATTTATTGCACCATTTAAAGATCAGAAGGTATATACTATTTCTTTTTTGTGTAAAGGAAATACACCCCTGGCATTAAAACTTTTCAGGGTTAAAAACGGGCAAAAAACCATTGAACTGGAAGATGGGGTAAAGTACATTGATAACTTTCCTGCGGTAGATAGCGAATGGACGCTTTTTAAAGGAAGTATATTAGTGCCTTATATTGAAAATGATAGCGTATCCATGTTTATTGGTACGCAATCAGGAAAAGAATGTAAGCTACAAATAAAAAATCTGCAATTTGTAGAACACCAACCTCAACAAGAGCCTTACAACATACTTCCACTTGGCGAAAAAGTGGAAAAAACTACCTATGTTTTTGTTGAACCATGGAAATCGCATCAACAATTTATGATCTCCTCACAGTCACGGTTAGCCGAAGGGAAAGGCTTTAAAGGATCGCTGATAGAAAAAATGTTGTATGCCAATTTCAATATGCTTACCTGGATCACAGATGTAAACGATTTTACGCCGTTTAATGTGCCCAATATGAATTATGCACCGGATATGTACAACAGGGATTCTTTTTTTTCTACTGTAGCATCTTACAATAAAGCGTTGAATCTTGCCATCTGGGAACAATGGGGCAAAACACAAACGCCCAAAGGCGGTATTGGCACTATTATCACACCGCTTATGGGGTCGGTAGAGGCAAAGGACAACGAAGCCACCATCGAATGGCTGATCTGGGCAATGATGAACAAACGTCGTTTCGGCATTACACTTCCGCAGGAAAAAATTAAAAAAGCAGTTGATTATGTATTGAACGAATTTGATGCTGACAGAGATGGAAAATGTAAAGCACATTTTTCTTTGA